>JAGZCC010000039.1 GCA_018369555.1 Thomasclavelia spiroformis | reverse complement strand
TAATTTCAACTTGAGTAATTGAACGTTCCATATCAATATCTTTTTTCATATATGAACCATATGTAAATAATATTCCCATTCCAATTGAAAGAGAGTAAAACATTTGTCCCATAGCTGCAACTACAGTCATAATTGAAAATTTTGAAAAATCAGGAATTAAATAATATTTTGCACCTTCAATTGCTCCAGGTGTAAGTAATGTATATCCAGCAATAAAAATAGCCATTATAATTAAAGCCGGCATTAAGATTTTACTGCACTTTTCAACCCCTTTTTCAACTCCAAGTAATACAATGATAAATACAAGTGCTGCAAAAACAATTAACCAGAAAACGGGTTGAATAGATGATGATGAAAAAGTTGAAAAATAATTATTACCAACTAAATTAGCAGAATTATTTTTAATGTATTCAAATAAATATTTGCATACCCATCCACCAACAACACAATAATAAGGAACGATTAGCATAGGTACAATAGCATTTAACCATCCACCAAATCGTAGTTTTTTTGCTCCTAATTTTTTGTATGCAGCAATTGGACTTTTCTTAGTTTTTCTTCCTAAGGCAGTTTCGCTTATTAATAGAGCAAAACCAAAAGTAACTGCGAGGATAAAATAAGTCAATAAAAAAGTACCTCCACCATATTTGGCTGCTAGATATGGAAAGCGCCAAATATTTCCTAGGCCAACTGCAGATCCCGCCACTGCCATTACATAGCCTAATTGACCTGAAAAGGTACTACGTTTGTTTTTTGTTTCCATTTGTTTCTCCTATAATATGTTATTTTTTGCATATTTTATTATAATAAAAAAATAATTATAAAGTCAACTATTTGTTATATTTTGGTAAAAATTGTCTTATATATTTGTAAAAAAGAGAAAAAAATTAATTTTTTCTTAAAAAAGCAATTATTATATAGTGTGCTAATCATGGCATAAAACTAGATGGTGAATGACTTCTGTGGAGTCGTACTATCAACCACGTAATATCTGAATTGAATGAGAAAAAGGATTACGAATGATATATTAGAAAAGGTGAAAATTGGTAGGAATGAAGTATAGAAATTTACAAAAATGAGGTATAGAAATGGGCAAATGTCAAAAAAGCTACTGGCACATAACTAGTAGCTTTATACTCATTAGAAAACTTACAAATGAAATATTAAAAATATACGAATTTATAAGTGTAATAGATTATTACAAATCTATAAACTTATGAAACACCGTGTAGAACCCCCCTATGCGTGGTTTTGTGAAAGGGGCAAAAGATTTTAATTTTAACCTATTATTTTTGATAAATGATTTTTCCGTTTTTAATAGTTGTTAAAATGTTAATATCAAGAATTTCATCAATTTCTACTTTACATGGATTTTTATCTAAGATTATTAAATCTGCATGTTTTCCTTCTTTAATTGAACCTTTGTAATCTTCTTCAAAATATTGATAAGCACCATTGATAGTAACTGCCTTTAGGGCATCATAAATAGAAACCCTTTCATCTTTACCTAAAATTATACCATTTTTAGTAATACGTTTACATGCACACCAGACGCTTTCTAATATATTTGGCATAATTACTGGGGTATCTTGATGAAAAGTATATATTAGCTCATGTTTTAAAGCACTGTTGACACATGAAATTTTTTTAGCTCGTTCGCCTAAATTTTTTAGATGAATATCACCCCAATGATAAATATGATTTACAAAAAAACTAGGAATCATATTAATATTTTTTAATTGTGGTAATTGATCGGGTCGTAAAGTTTGACAATGAATCATTACTGGACGAGTATCAGTTGGGATATTTTTAAAAGCATCTAATAGTTGTTTTGCAGCCATATCACCATTACAATGAGTGATTAATTGAGTGTGTTGTTTTAATGCTATATTAACATAATTTTTTACTTCTTTATCTTGATAAATTGAATAACCGCAGTAATCATTGCTATTTTCATATGGTTTAGAAATCCAAGCGGTTTTACCTTGAGGTGAACCATCTAAAAATAATTTATAGCCACCTAATTTAAAATGATTTTGATAGCGATGGTAGTCTTTATTTTGATTATATATTTCTTGATTATCTTTGATATCAACATATCCAACTATATCGAGAAACAATTTATTTTCTTTTGCTAATGTATCCAGTAAATTAAATTCTTCTTTTTTTATATAACCTTCTTGTAAAGTAGTGATACCATAACTTGCATATATATTTAAAGCATCCAAAAGCTGTTTTTTTAAATCAACGGAATTATTTATTTTAGATGATGTAGTAATAAATGCCTGTTCTTCTAAGTAGCCGTTTAATTGATTGTTCTGATCACGTCCATATTTACCACCAATTGGATTTTGAATATTTTCATCAATTTTAAATAGTTGCATCGCTTTATGGTTAATAACCCCCATGTGCCCTGAAGCATGTGAAATTAATACGGGGTAGGGTACTTTGTCAAGCTCGTTTACGTGAGGATGTCGTTGTTCTTTTAAAAAATTATGATCATAGCCAAAACCAATTATTAACTTGTTTTCTGGATGATGAGTTATATTGATGAAATTATTGAATTGTTCAATAATTTCACTAATACTAGTACATTTAGTCAAATCGACCAAATCTAATGTTTTAGCTAATGCTACAACATGACTATGGCTATCGATAAATGCAGGCATTAAGCATTTATTATTTAAATCAACTAATTTAACATCATTAGAAATATATTGTTTTAAATCTTTATAATTACCACATTTTTTAATTAAACCATTTTCAACATAGATAGCTTCATAGTTACTATTTTCCATAGTTAAAATATCACCATTATAATATAACGTTTTCATATAGACCTCCTAGTTTAGTATAGACTATTAAAATAAAAATATGTAATGATTTATATATTTTTACTTTCTACTAAAATACAATTAAGATAATAGTTTAGTTTTGATTTGTTGATTATTTTGATTAAATTATCGTCATAAGTACCTGGTTGTAACCAAATATGTTTTATTTTTAATTCTTTGCACTCCTCAATATATGTTAGTGCTATTTTGGGATTAACAACAAAAACAGCGACATCTATTTGAGTGTTAATACTAGATAAATTAGGATAAACTGTTTCTCCATTTAATTCATTATAAATTGGGGAAACGCCATATACATTTTTATTTAATTTTTTTAGTTGTTGATATATTTTATAACCATATTTTTCTTGGTTAGTAGTTACACCGATAACAGCAAAGTTTTGTTTGTTTAATAAAATTTCTTTTGCTTCCATATTAATTCTCCTTTATTTATATAATAACATTTTTATGGATAAAAAGCAGTTTTTTTATCCTTGAACAGTAAAATTGATAGTGTTACTATAGGATAAAAGGAGAGATAATTTATGGGGTTTAAAATTGTAAATGGGGATATTACAGAAATGGAAAGTGATGTAATTGTAAATGCAGCAAATTCATATTTACACCAAGGTGGTGGTGTTTGTGGAGCTATTTTTAATAAAGCGGGTGCTAAAGAATTACAAAATGAATGTAATCAAAAAGGATATTGTAAACCAGGTGAAGCGATAATAACAAAGGGATATAATTTAAAGGCGAAATATATTATTCATGCAGTAGGGCCAATTTATTGTGATGGAAAACATGGTGAAAGAGAAATCTTGGAAGCTTCATATCGTAATTCTTTACTTCTAGCAAAGCAATATAAACTTCGTTCTATTGCTTTTCCATTAATATCATCAGGGATATATGGGTATCCTTACAATGAGGCGTTAGAAGTTGCTAAAGAAACAATTAATAAGTTTTTAATTGATAATGATATGGATGTTTATTTAGTATTATATAAATGAAAAAAGACGTTTAAACGTCTTTTAATATAGATTAGTCATTATTAGTTATATAATCAAAAATATCTTTTCTAATTTCATTTTCGAGTTTATAAGTGAATTGTACAACATTGTTATTGGTGTTGGGCATGATTGTTTGAATTGGTTTTCCATATGTGTGCATAAGTCCTAAGTAATAGAATTCTTTTGAAATATGATCATTTTTATTTTTTCTAATAAAAAGATGTATTTTTATATGATTTGTATCTTCGTTGTATATTCTAACTACTTCTTCTGATGTTAATGTACGTTTTGGTTTTGAAAAACAAATTATCTTATTTTGATCAATTAATTTATCTTCGTATTTAATTGTTTCGCTTATGCATTCTTCTTTATCATAATTAATAAATACAGGCATAGTATTTGTTCGCTGATCGTATTTGTAACCACCGATGTTGAGTGGTACGGCATTTACTTCCCAATTTAATAAACGACACACATCTTCATAAGTATATTTTTTATATAAGCATAGTGAAGTGTCCTTATATGTATTGGTATAATTTTTTTTATAACGAGTTATACCAAAATTGATAAGTTCTATGATTTGCTTTTTAAAATTTGGGTCATTTAATTGAGATTTAAATTGTGCTGATATTTTTAAATTTTTATCAATAAAAATAGCATCTTTAAAGGTTGTTTTGGCACCACCAGTTGCAAAATTTTGACTTAATATATTTATAATAGTAGTGTAACTAATTTTAGATAAAGTAATATTATATTCGTCTTTTAATTTTTCTTTTAGATTATTAATTAAATCTGATTGATTTTCTATACAAATCTTAATTGCTTCTAATTCATGAACTCTTTTTCCAGAAGCTAGTTTCGTTGATATGTAGGCTAGGTATTGTTCTTGGATAGGGTTGAATTTTATTGAATAATCTTTTTCGTATTTTGATAGAAATTTATGATATGAACCAAGATTTTTATTTTGAAAAATTCTTAAGACATCAATAGAATCATATTTATCAAAATCTTGTAAACTTGGAATGCGTCCAAGTTTTTGTTTTAATTGTAAATAACTTTCTTTGATGATTTTTATATCAGAAAAATTAGCTTTATCAATTGATTCAAATATTTTCTTTTTTGAAATATGATCAAAATTAATTGTTGAAGCTCCAGGTATAAGTAAAGAACCCTCACTAACAAATCTTCTTAATGTATCTTTGTTATAACTTTGATTACCACTTAAAGCAATTGGAATTAAAAAGTTTTTTTCATAATTACCAATAAAATCAATCACAACCACATATTCCTTTGAATAATCTTTGCGTAAACCACGACCTAATTGTTGTACAAATATAATTGCTGACTCGGTTGGTCGAAGCATAATTACTTGATTAACTTTAGGAATATCAATTCCTTCATTAAAAATATCAACTGTAAAAATATAATCTAGATAATCAACTGAATCATCTGTTTCGAGTTTATCCATAGCATCACGTCTTTTATTTTCATCATCTTCACCAGTTAAAGCAACAGTTTTATAACCACGTTGATTAAATAAATTTGATAACTCTTTAGCTTCATCTTTACGACTACAAAAGACTAAACCACGAACACGTTCACCTGAAAATCCATAGTTATTTATTTGTTCAATAATATGATCAACACGACTTTGCGAAGTTAGGTAATTAAAATCACTTTTATCTTCCAGTGATACTCCATTGACTTGTAAATCAGTTATTCCATAATAATGAAAAGGACAAAGTAAATCATATTCCATTGCCTGTTGTAAACGAATTTCATAAGCAATGTTATAATCAAACATTTGATAAATATCAAAATCATCGCTTCTTTCAGGAGTAGCAGACATTCCTAACATAAACTTCGGTTTAAAATAATTTATTAATTCTTGATAAGAATTAGCCCCAGCTCGATGAACTTCATTGATAATGATGTAATCAAAATCATCTGGATTAAACATTTTACGATATTCTTGTTTATGGATTGTTTGAATTGTTGAAAAGATGTAATCAGCATCGGTTTCTTTTTTATTACCAGTAAAAATGCCAAAACTATGATTGTTGATTATTTTTTGAAATGATATCATGGCGTTTTGTGCAATGTTTTCTCGATGAACTACAAAAAGCATTCTTTTTGGATTAAATGCTTTGACATCAAAAGCACTTAAATAAGTTTTACCGGTACCTGTTGCAGATATTAATAAGGCTTTATTTTTGTTTTCATTTCTAATTGATTTTAGTGCATTTAATGCAGCTATTTGCATTTTGTTGGGTTTGATTTTTGGATTTGTTTTTAGTTGTGTTTTATTTTTTAGTTTAGTGTATGTTTTGCTGTAGTCATTGATCCATTGGTTTGTTAGAGGAAATGAATTTTGCCATTGTTGATCAAATTCTTTTAAAACTTGTTTTGAAATATTGCTATTATATGTTGAAGAGAGTTTTAAATTCCATTCTTGGTTTATTGATAGTGCATTTTGGGTTAAATTAGAGCTACCAATGATAATGTTATATGTATTATTTTTTTTGAAAATATAACCTTTTGGATGAAAACCAATTTTAGGATCATCATATATTCTTATTTCTAAGTTATTGAATTTAAGTAATTCTTTGAATACTTTTGGTTCGTTAAAACCTAAATAAGTTGAAGTAATGATTTTACCAGAAATGTTTTTGTTTTGTAAATCTAGTAATGTTTGTTTTAGTGTAGCTAGTCCGGATAAACTAATGAAGGCAATTGATAATTGAAAACTATCACATGAGTTTAATTGTTGAATTATTTCATATGATAGTTTCATACCTTGTTTGTAATCATTGAATAGTAATTGTGGTTGATATGTTTGATTAACTGTATTTAGTGGATGTAAATTTATGTTTGATTGTAATGTTAGAGTCATGTTTAGATTCCTCGTTCTTTGAGTTTTTCAATAATTTGAATATCAGCTGGAATCCAATTAATATCTTGTTGATCTAGTGTGATCCATTTAATTGCATCATGAACATTTAATGTTATTTGTTCATCTTTTAATGAACAAATAAAGCAATCCATATCTAAGATAAATGTTGGATATGTATAATTAACATTCATGAAAAATTCATCAATATTTATAGATGTTTCCAATTCTTCTTGAATTTCTCTAATTAGAGCTTGTTTACTTGTTTCTCCAGGTTCTACTTTTCCGCCAGGAAATTCAAACATTCCTGCAAATTCACCTGTTTTTCTACTAGCAATCAATATTTTATTGTCATTTTTTATAATTGCAGCAGCAACTTTTATTGTTTTCATTTAATCACCTTCCCATTCGATATTATAACAATATTAGCTATTTATTTAAAGAAATGTGAAAAATTAAACACTATTTTAAGATATTTGTATTATAAAATAGTATACTATTTATATGAAAGCAGGGTATGTGTAAAATAAATTTTTTAAATGTGAATTTATATTGGGGGATGTTATGAATATAGATGATTTATTAAAAGAAAATCGTTTTTTGAAAGAGGAAAATCAAAAATTGAGAGAATTATTAAAAGGATATGGGTATATTTTTGACGATATAATAAAATTAAATGCATTAGAAAAAATTAAAATGTATAGGAGTTATTTTAGAGGACGAGATGATATTTTTGCACGATATTATATTAAATCATTTTATGTTCCTTGTTATAATAGAAATAAAAAGGATATGTGTTATTTTGAAAATGGAAGAAAGAAATGCTCTAAATGCCATAATGCAGATTTTATTGCTTTAAGTGATGAAATAATAAAAAAACATATTAAAGAAAAAGATCATTTAGTGGGATTGTATCCATTGTTAAAAGATAATACATGTTATTTATTAGCAATTGATTTTGATGAAGATGATTGGTTTGATGCAATGCTTAGTGTTTATCGAGTTGCTAAAAGATATGGAATTGATTGTTTGATGGAACGTTCAAAGTCAGGAAATGGTGGGCATTTATGGATTTTTTTTGAGTCTGCAATAGAGTCATATAAAGCAAGAAAGTTAGGTTTTTTTCTGTTAAATGAGGCGATGAAAGTTAATAAAAATTTGTCATATAGTTCTTTTGATAGAATGTTTCCAAATCAAGATACAATGCCAATAGGGGGATTTGGTAATTTGATTGTATTACCGCTACAATATGATGCAATAAATAATACTAATACATTATTTATAGATGAAAATGGAATGGTAATAAAAAAGAAAAATTATTCATTAGCTGACAGTCAATTTGCATATTTAGCTAGTATTAGAAAGATGGATATTGTTGATGTTGATAAAATTATTCAAATATCTAATGAATCTATATTATCTTATGGTATAAGTGAAACAATGGATGCTAAAATAAATAAAGAAATAAAAGTAATCGAAAATACAATGTTAAAAATATATCGTCTTGATTTAAATGCAATTACTTTAAATATTATTAAGAAACTAGCAACAGTATGGAATCCTGAATATTTCAAATTACAGAAAATGCATCGACCGATTTATTATAAAGAAACTCCAGCGGTTTTATCTGAATTTGAGGTGAGTGATGAATATATTTATATTCCTAGGGGTTTAAAAGAAAAAATGATTAAGACATTTAATCAAAGATTAATCATTCATGAGTATACAAATATTGGTAATGAAATTGATATTAGTTTTAAAGGAGAACTTTTTGATTATCAAAATAAAGCAGTTCAAGAGTTAACCAAACATAATATCGGTATATTAGAATCGCCAACGGGTTCAGGTAAAACAGTTATGGCTTTATCAATTATTGCCAAATATAAAATTAGTACATTAATTGTTTTACCAAGTAAAGAATTATTAAAACAATGGAAATGTCAAATAGATAATTTTTTAGAGTACCCTAGGGCTAAGTTAAAAAAGGAGCATTATATTGGTGAATATACTGGGAACAAAAAACGATTAAAAGGAAAGATTGATGTAGCTACCATTCAATCATTAATAAATATTAATGAGATATCTAAATTACAGCAATATGGATTAGTTATTATTGATGAATGTCATCATGTGGCAAGTAATACATATAGAACATTAATAAAAAATATAAATGCTAAAAGGATATATGGTTTTACTGCAACACCTCAAAGACAAGATGGACAAGAGTTAATTACAAATATGTATTTGGGTGAGATTGTTTTTAAAATTGATGAAAAAGATATCGTTGAATATCGTGATTATGATCAAATTTTGATTCCTCGATTCACCTCGGTTTGTTTAGTTGAAGAAGATAGAGATTTTAATATGATTATTGATATATTATGTAAGAATCAAAAAAGAAATCATTTGATTATAAATGATGTTATTAAAGAATTTAAAGAGAATCGAAATATCATTATTTTATCAGATCGAATTGAACATCTGAAATATCTTTATAAACAGTTAATTCATGTAGATGAAAATGTTTATTTATATTTAGGAGAAACAAAGAAAAGAGATAAAGAAAAAATATTAGAGCATTTAAAGTATGCAAATAATTTTAATTATATATTATTAGCTTCATGTAAATTAATTGGTGAAGGATTTGATTTACCTAATTTAGAAACAATGTTTATGGCTACTCCATTTTCTTGGAAAGGAAGAACTAAGCAATATTCAGGAAGATTACATCGTACTAGTGAGGGTAAGGAATTGGTACGAGTATATGATTATGTTGATCATAATATTTTAATGTTAAATAAAATGTTTAATAAACGGTTAAAAATATATTTACATGAAGGTTATAAATTATTAGAAAATGATCATGTAACAGTACTAGAAAGATATTTTTATAGTAATATGAAATATTACGAGGTACTTAGATTAGATATGTTAAATGCTAAAAAAGAAATTATAATTTTTAGTAGTAAAATAAAAATTTCTAGAATAAAACAAATTTATAATTTCATTCAAGAACTTTTGTATTCGGGGATAAATATTGTTATTATTGTAAAAAAAGTAAATGAAATGGGTGATGTGTTAAATTATCTAAATAGTTTAGGGGTAAAGATTATATTTAGTGAAATAAATATTGATAATCTAATTATTGATAATAGAATTTTATGGTTACCGAATACAAGTTATTTAGAAAAACAAAGTTTAAATTCAACAGCGATTAGGTTAGATAATGTTGAAATTATTGAAGAAATAATTAATGATGTTAATAAATTAATGAAGTATAATAGTAATTAATAATATAAATGGCATGATTTAATAAATTATGATAAACTTTATTTACATGAGGTGTGAGTATGAAAAATAAGTATGTGGTTTTAGATTTTGAGACTACTGGAGTCAACAGATATCATAATGATGAAGTTGTACAAGTAGCCATCGTTAACCAAGATGATGAAGTTTTAATTAATGAATTATGTAGACCTAAGCATCGCTTTTCTTGGCCAAGTGCTCAAAGAATACATGGTATTTCACCATTGATGGTAAAAGATAAACTTTGTTTTGAAAGTTACATTGATAGGATAATAGAAATATTTGATAATAGTGAATTTATTGTATGTTATAATATTGCTTTTGAACAAGGGATGTTAAAGAATTATGGAATAGATATAAGTAAGTATGTATTTAAAGATCCAATGAAAGATTTTGCTTATATTTATGGTGAAAGAGGATATCATGGAGGTTATAAATGGCAATCATTATCAACGTGTGCTAAATATTTTGGATACAATTTTGCAGCTCATGATGCATTGGAAGATGTAAAGGCAACTAGATATTGTTTTGAACAAATTGAAGCATATAAAAATGGTAAACTTGAAAAGTCATATTTGAATAAATGGAAGTTATTATTTGAACCATTAGTTATTGAACAAGGTAAAAAATATTATGAGGATAATTTAGTTGATGTTATTTATTATGGAGGTAAACAAATAGTTGCTTCTGTAAAAGAAGATATCACACATATGATATCAATTGAATTTAATAAAAATAGCATAAAGAAAATAGTTTGTGATTGTCCAAATGCTTCTAGTGGTAATAAATGTAAGCACATGGCAGCAGTTCTTTTTAAAATAAGTGAATAGCTTTGTGGGGGATAAAATGATTAATAAATTTCGACTAAAAGTAGCATATAAGGAAAATAAAATAACAATAGATGTTGATGAAAATATAACATTTAAAATGTTAAGTGTAATAATTAATGAGAAGTTGTTATTGAATAAATGTAAGTTTTATGAATTTATTTATAATGATCAAATTATTGATAGTGTAAATAGAAAAGAAGATATTGTTTTAAAAAATTGTTTAGAATTAGAACAAGAACTGATATATCATACAGGATTGAAATCTAATCCATATTTTATAAAAATAATTGTTTGGGATTATGTTATTGATACTGATGATGCTGTGATTAAAAAGTTTATGAAATTAGTTAAGGAAATGGATCAAGAAAAGCCTAAACAAATTTGTTATTTAAATAAGGCACAAAGAAAATTTATTGATATAGTTTTAAAGGATTGTTATGATTCATTGGAAAATCTAAGTTTTGGTGGTGAGTATCATTATCGAATACTAAAAAAAGGAAATGATTATTTATTTGTGACATTAATATATTATATGTTAGATGATAAATATGAGATATATTTATATGATTCTATGGATGATTTGAACGATAAACTATATAGTTATTTAATTACTTTTTATGATACAAATAGAGCTTATTTTAAAGGGTATCAAGGAAGTAATCGTAATATTTTTGTATTATATAAAAATGATGAAACTATTATACCTAGTGAGTTTGAAAATATCTATAATGCTATAAATCGTATAACTCATATGTTTAATAGTATAGATAGTGATTATTTATTTTCTGGACATGATAAGTGTTTGGTATATGATTTTGCAAATGATAAATATTGGATTGAATAAGCATATCATCTTTAAATAGATGATATCTTATTTTTAAATTAGAGATAATTGGAATTGAGTTAAAGATGGATGGTACTCCCAGTTTGTTAAGTTAGTTGAAGGGATTATAGATGAAATTTATATTTATTGATAAAGATAATTGGAAAAGAAAAGAATATTTTGATCACTATTTTTTAATGTACCATGTACTTATAGTATGACAGTTAAAATGGATATAACTAAGATAATAAAGAGAAAACAAAAACTATATCCAACGATGTTGTATTATATTACTACAGTTGTAAATAAATATGATGAATTGAAAATGGCGATTGATGAAAATGGTAAATTAGGTATGTTTGAAATAATGATACCAAGTTATACGATATTTCATCAAGATACAAAAAAACTTTTTCTAATCTTTGGACAGAGTATTATTGTAAATATGAAGATTTTTGTAGAGCGTATGAAGATGATATGCTTAAGTATGCAAATCAAAATGGAATGTTTGTAAAAGCGAATGTTCCTAAAAATAATTTTCTGGTTTCAATGATTCCCTGGGCATCATTTGAAGGGTTTAACTTGAATCTACAAAAGGATTATGATTTTTTACAACCGATATTTACAATGGGAAAATATTACAAAGAAAATGATAAGATTTTATTACCTTTAGCAATTCAAGTGCATCATGCTGTTTGTGATGGTTTTCATATATGCCGTTTTATAAATGAATTGCAGGAATTGCTTAATAGTTAGTTTGAATAATCGCTTATTGATAAGCGGTTATTTTTGTTTTTGGTTGTGCTGTTTTAATGGTATGATAAGATTTTGATTATTGGATGTGAAAATTTAAATTTTCTTACAAAAAAATATAATAAAATTTAAAAATATGTTTGTATATAAGCAATATTTATGCTATACTCACCAAAGTGTTTAGAAAGGTATATACAATGATTGAAAATAAATTTGAACAATTAGGATTAAGTGAAGAAGTATTAAAAGCAATAAAAGATATGGGGTTTTCTAAACCCTCACAAATTCAAGAACAAGCTATTCCAGTATTGTTGACTGGAGTTGATGCTATTGGACAAGCTCAAACAGGAACAGGTAAAACTTTAGCTTTTGGGAGTGTTTTATTATCAAAAATAAAATCGATTAATGATACACTTCCTCAAGCAATAATTTTGTCACCAACTAGAGAATTAGCGATGCAAATTTATGAGGAAATGCATCGTATTGGTAAATATAACGATAGTAAAATCGTTTGTGTGTTTGGTGGGAGTGATATTGAAAAGCAAATTCGTACAATAAAAAAAGGTGTAGATATAGTTGTAGGAACTCCAGGACGTATTATGGATTTAATGCGTCGAAAAGTTTTAAAGTTTGATAATGTAAGATATGTTGTTTTAGATGAAGCTGATGAAATGTTGAATATGGGCTTTGTTGAAGATATTGAAACAATATTAGAAAAAACGGATGATTCACGTCAAACGATATTGTTTTCAGCTACGATGCCAGCAGGAATCAAAAAGATTGCTCAAAATTATATGCATAATGATTTTAAACATGTAGCAGTACTTTCAAAACAGACAACAGCCACTTCTGTCAAACAGTTTTATTATGAAGTAAAACCAAAAGATCGTTTTGAAACATTATGTCGTTTGATTGATGTCGCTAATATTAAAACAGGAATTATTTTTTGTCGTACTAAACGTAGTGTAGATGAAGTAACTGAACAAATGCAACAATCTAATTATAACGTTGAAGCGATGCATGGTGATTTGAATCAAAATCATCGTTTGAATACATTACGTAAGTTTAAAAAAGGAACAATTAATTTTTTAGTTGCAACTGATGTTGCTGCAAGAGGAATAGATGTTGAAAATGTTACTCATGTAATTAATTATGAATTACCTCAAGATATTGAATCATATGTTCATCGAATTGGACGTACGGGAAGAGCTGATAAAGAAGGTTTAGCTTATTCTATAATTAGTCCTAAAGAGGCAAGTTTTTTAAAACAAATTGAACGAGTAACTAAATCAACGATTACAAAAGTAGCTGTTCCAACATTGCAAGAAATTTTTGAAGCTAGAATTGGAACGCTGATTAGTGATGTTGAAGATGTTATTTTAGCTGGTAACCATAAAAGATTTAAACAACTTGTAAATGAAATTGATCCGACAATGTTAAGTGATTTTACTGCTGCATTATTATATATGAGTTATCAAGAGCAACTTGGTTATGATTATCAGCGTGATGTAATTCAAGAAGCAAGTTCAAAAAAACAGCATGGTAAAAATGATAAAAATTATACGAGATTATTTTTAACGGTTGGAACAATGGACCGAGTTAAAGTTCCGCAAATTATTGATTTTTTTATTAGCAACGCTGGAATTAGGAAAGATGATATTGGTGATATTGATTTGAAACGTAAATTTACGTTTGTTGATATAAAGAAAAAAGTGGTTAATAAAGTAGTTAAAAATTGTAATAAAAGGAAGCTTAATAATCGTAAGGTTGAAATTGAGATTGCAAATAGGAGATAGTTTTGAGGTAAAAGATTGTATTTTATTGATACAATCTTTTTTTTTGAAAATGTTTTGATAGGGTATTTATTTGATTTTAGATGATTATATCAAATAAAATAGATTTTTTAGTAATTTTATTGTAATAAAATGTAAAAAAATAAAAGCGCTTCCACTTGAATGAAAAGGCTAACATGTGTATAATATAAACATGGATTGATTCTAAGGAGGATTATATTAATGAAAAAATATGTCTATATGTTTAGTGAAGGAAACGAAATGATGCGTGACCTTCTAGGTGGTAAAGGTGCTAACTTAGCTGCGATGGTTAATTTAGGTTTACCAGTACCACAAGGGTTTACTGTTACTACAGAAGCATGTAATGAATATTATGCTGATGGAAAAATTATCAATGATGAAATGAAAAAACAAATTGATAAATGTCTAGAAAAATTAGAAAAATTAGCTGATAAAAAACTTGGAGGATTAGAAAATCCATTATTGGTTTCAGTTCGTTCTGGGGCAAAATTTTCTATGCCTGGGATGATGGATACTATTCTAAATTTAGGTTTGAATGATGAAACTGTTGAAGTTGTTGCTAAACAAACAGATAATCGTCGTTTTGCTTTTGATAGTTATCGTAGATTTATTCAAATGTATTCTGATGTTGTTTGTGAAGTTGACAAAGAATTATTTGAAGCAAAATTAACTGAATTAAAAAATTCTAAAGGATATGAAAGTGATTTAGATATCACTGCTGAAGATTTTGAAAATATAATTATTCCTCAATATAAAGAAATTTTCAAAAGTCAATTAGGAAGAGAATTTCCACAAGATGCTAAAGAACAATTAATGGGGGCAATTTTAGCTGTATTTAGATCTTGGAATAATGAACGTGCGATCATTTATCGTAATTTAAATGGAATTCCACATGATTTAGGAACTGCTGTAAATGTTCAACAAATGGTATTTGGAAACATGGGGAATGATTCTGGTACAGGTGTATTGTTTACTCGTAATGCTGCTAATGGTGATAATCATATTTATGGAGAATATTTGATTAACGCTCAAGGTGAAGATGTTGTTGCTGGTATTCGTACACCACAAAAAATTGCTAAATTAGAAGAAGATATGCCAGAAATTTATAAACAATTAGTTGAAATTGTTAAAGGATTAGAAAAACACTATAAAGATATGCAAGACTGTGAATTTACTGTTGAAAATGGTAAATTATATATATTACAAACACGTAATGGGAAACGTACAGGTAAAGCTGCTTTAAAAATTGCAGTTGATTTAGTTCATGAAGGTTTAATTAATAAATATGAAGCGATGACTAGAGTTGAACCTGATCAAATTTCTCAATTATTACATCCTAATTTTACAGCTGAAGCATTAAAATCTGCTGATTCTGTTCTTGAAGGATTACCTGCTTCACCAGGAGCTGGAGCTGGTAAAGTGTATTTAACAGCTGAAAAAGTACATGAAAAAGCTGTAGCTGGAGAAAAAGTTATTTTAGTAAGACATGAAACTTCTCCAGAAGATATCCAAGGTATGGTTGATTGTGAAGGTATTTTAACTTCTACAGGTGGTATGACTAGCCATGCAGCTGTAGTTGCTCGTGGTATGGGTAAATGCTGTATCGTTGGGGCTAAAGCGTTGTCTATTGATTATGAAGCTGGTACATTTACAATTGATGGAAAAACATATCCAGAAGGAACAGAAGTATCATTAGATGGTTCTACTGGTAAGGTATATTTAGGTGTTTTAGATTCTGAAGAATCTGAATTAACAGGTGATTTTGCTGAATTAATGTCATGGGCAGATGAAATTAAAAAATTACAAGTACGAGCTAATGCTGATAGTCCACGTGATGCTGCTGTGGCAATTAAATTTGGGGCAGAAGGTATTGGATTATGTCGTACAGAACATATGTTCTTTGAAGGAGATAGAATTCAATATGTAAGACAAATGATTTTATCTGATACTGTTGAAGAAAGAATTAAAGCATTAGATGAATTATATAAATTCCAAGTAGAAGACTTTAGAGGAATTTATCGTGCAATGGTAGGATTGCCGGTTACAGTACGTTTATTAGATCCACCTCTTCATGAGTTCTTACCTCATACTGATGAAGAATATCAAGTTGTGGCTGATAAATTAGGTAAAACATTAGAAGAAGTTAAAACTAAAGGAGCTGCTTTAAAAGAAACTAATCCAATGTTAGGACATCGTGGTTCTCGTTTGGCGGTTACTTATCCAGAAATCTATAATATGCAAGTTAAAGCTATTATTGATGCTGCAATTGATGTTGAAAGAGAATTAGGATGTACAATTGTTCCTGAAATTATGTTACCATTAATTGGTAGTGAATCAGAAATTGTTTATGTAAAAGATAATGTTACAAAAGCAATTGAAGCAGCAATTATGGCTAAAAATGCTAAAATTGAATATAAGATTGGTACAATGATTGAAATTCCAAGAGCTGCTTTAACAGCTGATGAAATTGCTAAACATGCAGAATTCTTCTCATTTGGTACTAATGACTTAACTCAAATGACATATGGATTCTCACGTGATGATATCGGTTCATTCTTACCAGAATATATTAATCGTAAAGTAATTCAAGTTGACCCATTTGTTTCTTTAGATCGAAGTGGTGTAGGTCAATTAATTGAAATGGCTGCTACAAAAGGTCGTAGTATTCGTCCTAACATTAAGCTAGGTATTTGTGGAGAACATGGTGGTGACCCAGAATCAATTAAATTCTGCCATAAAAAAGGTTTAACATATGTTTCATGTTCACCATATCGTGTATTAATTGCACGTCTTGCTGCTGCACAAGCTGCGGCTGAAGAAATTATTCTTGAACATACTACTGATAAAGTATTAGTTGCAGATAAATAATGATTATTAACGTCTCTTTGGTTAAAGAGACGTTTTTTCTTTTTATGCTTCGATAAATTTGTTATAATAGTACCGGTGATAAAATGAAAAATATAGTTATTATAGCAACAGGAGGAACTATTGCTGGTAGTGGTAAGACTGGAAAAGCAACAAATTATCAAGCAGGAAAAATTAATATTGATGAAATCATAGAATCTATTCCAATGATTAATGAAGTTGCAAATTTAAAAGCTATTCAACTTTTTAATGTTGATAGTAATGAAATGGATGAGAAACATTGGCTTATTTTAGCTAATAAAATAAATGAATTAGTAGACTGTGATGATGTCGATGGACTTGTTGTTACTCATGGTACTGATACTTTAGATGAAACAGCATATTTTTTAAATTTGACTATTCATACATATAAACCGGTTGTACTAACTGGAGCGATGAGACCAGCCAGTGCAACTAGTGCAGATGGGCCGATGAATTTGTATCAGGCAGTTTGTTTGGCATCTAGTGATGAGGCTTTAGGACATGGGGTAATGGCTCTGTTTTCGAGTACTATTTATTCTGGTCGGGATATTCAAAAGATAAGTAATTTTAAAATAGATGCTTTTGATCAAAAGGATTTTGGATGTTTAGGTTATATCTATGATGATAAGGTGAATATGTTTTCTAGAACATTTAAAAAACATACTTTACAGTCAATTTTTAGTAAAGATTTACCAGAATCATTACCGTCAGTTGGAATTGTTTATTATTATGCTGGAGCTAAGGTTGAAATATTGACGTTAATGTCAAAGATACATCAAGGAATTGTAATTATTGGTAGCGGAAGCGGTAATTATAGTAAAGCTTGGTTAGATGAAGTTAATAGATTAAGTAAAATGGGAACTATTTTTGTTCGTGCTTCAAGAGTTAATCAGGGAATTGTTTATGAAAGTGAAATATTTGATCCTAATAATCAATGTATTCCTTCTAATACATTATCTGGACAAAAGGCACGAGTACTGTTAATGCTTGCGATGAGTAAAACTAAAGATGTAAGTGAAATAAAAAGAATTTTTGATGAATATTAAAGGAGGCTGACATTTAATGCGGATTAAGTTAAATTTAGATAGTCTTGCAATGATGTTGTTTTGTGCTCGTTTAAAAGCGTATAAAGAAGTTCCTTTAACTACAGATGAATGGCAGATGGTTGAACAGTCGATTAGAAAAAAAGGATTAAGTGGACCGGCAAGTTTACTTTCGATGACAAGAAATGAATTGGAAGATATTTTAGAAATTAATGAATTCATTGCATACAAAATGGTTAAAAGATTAAGTACACTTAATCTATTTTTAAGTGTACTTAATAATCTAGAAAATAATGGGATCAATATTACTACTAAGTATGAAGAAAATTACCCAATTAGATTGGTGAAGCATTTAAAAAAAAGGGCACCACTCTACTTATTTTATTGTGGTAATATTGAAAATATAAAAGATGGAATATCTTTAGCAGGATTGACGAAAGTTAGTAAAAAAGATCGTACGTATACTAAAAAACTGATTGATAAAATTATTGATAATAATTTATCTTATATTTCTAATGATTCTAAAGGAATAGATGAAATAGCGTTGCATTATGCTTTAAAACGTGGAGGTTCGTGTGTTAATTTTGTTTGTGAACGATTGGCAGCCAAGCAAAGTGATTTTAAAAGATATTTAAAATTGGGATGTTTAGTAATGTTAAGTGCGGAAGATCCTTATTGTTATTTCGATATTACTAATGCAATTGATCGTAATAGTTATGTTTGTGCACTATCTAAATATCAAATAGTCATTTCTAGTAGTATAAATAATGGTGCAACTTGGTTTACAGCTTTACAAAATCTTCATAATAACTGGACGGTTCCTTTGGCTGTTGAAGGATTATATTTGGGTAATGATCGCTTGTTGGATATGGGGGTTACTCCTATATATGTTAAGGATATTTTATCTGATGATTCTTTTGATAAAATTTATGATAAAAATAAAAATAATATAGAAGTTACAGAGATCAATATTGATCAAATGTCAATATTTGATTTTTTAGGAGAATAAAATGAAATTTGATTATAAAAAATATCCAATTACTTGTGCAGTAATTGGTGTATGTGTGATAGTATATATATATACAACTTTAAAATATGGAATTGAAATGAATGTATTTCAAGGAATTGAAAGTGGTGGGTTTAATCCAATTTTAGTAATGGGTTTAAAAGATTATTATCGTTTGATAACTGCTAACTTTATTCATTTTGGATTAATGCATATTTTTTGTAATTGCTATTCGCTTTTAAATTTTGGAGCGGTAATGGAGTATTTATTAGGACAAAAACGTTATGCGATTGTACTGATTGCTTCAATGTTTGCTACAACTATGTTTCCTTGTGCTTTGTATTTGATTAATGGCAGTGGTGCAAATAGTATTATGGGAGGCATATCTGGAGCAATATTTGGATTAATGGGTGCATTATTAGCATTGGCAATGAAATTTAAAAGTGTATATGCATATGTATTTAAACAAATAGCATCAAGTGTGATATTGATGTTATTAATATCATTTTTAGTTCCTTCAATATCTTTAGTAGGTCATGTTTCGGGAATGATTGGTGGTTTTATAGCTATGTTAGTTGTAATTAAATTTATGCCATTAGATATTTGGAAAAATCAAGAGACACATAGTTGTTTTAATACCTTCAATTAGATATAAAATATAAGGAGAAGTGTGAAACAAAATAGAGGTAAACTGCATAAAAAAAGACAAACTTAAAAACAAGTTTTAATTATGTTGAAAAAACACAAAAATAGATTATTCTAATT
>JAGZCC010000038.1 GCA_018369555.1 Thomasclavelia spiroformis | reverse complement strand
TCATAACGGCGACGATAGTACTGCGGTGCGAAAATAGCAAGCTGCCGGTTCTTTTTTTTATTATTTAAGATGATACCTTCCGGTATCTTTTTTTGTTATGACTATTTACTTTTATTAAATGAATATTTGTAGTATAATAACGATGGTGATAAAATGAAAGTTAAGTTATATTTTGGACAAGAAGATGCAATAAAAAAATCAGGGATTGGGCGTGCATTTATTCATCAAAAAAAAGCATTAGAACTGAATAATATCGCATATACTACTGATAAAAATGATTTGAATTATGATATATTACATATTAATACAATTTGGCCTGATAGTTTTAAAATGATTAATCAGGCTAAAGAAAATAATAAAAAAATAGTTTATCATGCTCATAGTACAGAAGAGGATTTTAGAAATTCATTTATGTTTTCAAATTCCATTTCTGGAATGTATAGAAAGTGGCTAATTAATTTGTATAGCAAAGCTGATCATATTATTACGCCAACTGAGTATTCGAAGCAATTATTGGAGTCTTATGGTATTACTGTGCCAATAAGTGCAATTTCAAATGGGATTGATTTAAAGCAATTTAATCCGCAAACAGATCAAATTAAAGCTTTTGAAGAAAAATATAATATTAGCGATGAAGATATTTTAATTATATCGGTTGGCTGGTTGTTTGAAAGAAAGGGATTTGACACGTTTGTTGAAGTAGCAAGAGAATTACCTAATTATAAATTTATGTGGTTTGGTGATATTAAAATGTCTCATCCTACAAAAAAGATTAAAGATTTATTGGAAAATTTACCGTCTAATTTAATCTTACCTGGTTATGTGAGTGGTGATATTATTAATGGTGCTTACGGAAGATGTAATATCTTTTTTTTCCCATCTAGAGAAGAAACAGAAGGGATTGTTGTTTTAGAAGCGCTTGCTTGTAACTGTAATATTTTATTGCGAGATATTCCTGTATTTTCTAGTTGGTTAAAGGATAAAGAGAATTGTTATATGGGTAGAGATACAAACGAATTTATTGATATTATAAAAAAGATGATAAGTGGTGAATATCCATCGTTAGTTAATAAGGGATATGAAATAGCTATGAAAAGAGAATTATCGATAATTGGTAAGGAGTTATATAAGATCTATGATCAAGTTTTAAACTCTGATTAGGAGTGATTTTTATGGATAAGAAGTCTAATAAAAAATATATTATTAATATAGTATTAATTTTATTATTAGGAACAGTTGTTATATATTTAACAATGAAAGATGATTTACAGGCATCATTGAGTGCATTAATTAATGCCTCACCTGTCTGGATTATATTTTCAATATTTTTGATGATTATTTATTATATTTTAGATGGGGTTAATTTATATATATTTGGTAAGTTATATAAAAAAGATTATAGCTTTAAACAAGGCTTTAAGAATGCTATATCTGGAACTTTTTTTAATGGAATAACCCCTTTTTCTAGTGGTGGACAATTTGCTCAAGTTTATATATTTAATCGTCAGGGTATTGCCCCTACGAATTCTGCTAGTATATTGTTAATGGTGTTTATTGTATATCAAAGTATTTTGGTTATATTTACTGCGTTTATTATGCTTTTTAAATATGCTAGTTATAGTACCCAATATACTGGTTTTTTTTCATTGGCAATTCTTGGATTTTTAATTAATTTTTTTGTAATTCTAGGTTTGTTTTTAGGTGCTAAGTCAAAACGATTACAAAATTTTATTTGTAATACTGTGATTAGATTTTTAAATAAAATTAGAATTGTTAAAAATTACACTGACACATCTGTTAAAGTGACAAGATCATTAGAAAATTTTAGAAGAGAATTAAATATTTTACAACATAATAAAGATGTTTTAATTAAATCATCAATTATTAATTTATTTAAGTTGATGATTATATATAGTATTCCGTTTTTTGCAGCTAAATCTTTGCATTTAAATGTTTCTATTTGTCAATTAGCTGAATTTATAGGAATATGTTCTTTTGTATATATGATAACTGCTTTTGTTCCAATTCCTGGAGCAAGTGGTGGAAGTGAAGGGGTTTATTTTATGTTATTTTCTCCTGTACTTGGAGAAATTGGGACACCAACTACACTATTGATTTGGCGTTTTGTTACCTATTATTTGGGACTGATAGTTGGAGGATTAATTTTTGCTGTTGATAAAGAAATAAATGGATAGGAGTAAATATATGAGAATTGCAATTTTTTCAGATACATATACACCAGATATAAATGGTGTAGCCACTTCTACTAAAATTTTAAAAGATGAATTAATTAAACATGGTCATGAGGTTTTAGTAGTTACAAGTGAATTACCTAGTGAAAGTAATTATGAAGATGATCTAAATGATAATATATTAAGAGTACCTGGATTAGAAATTCAAGCATTGTATGGATATCGTGCATGTAATATATATTCATTTAAGGGAATGAAAGAAATCAAAAGTATGAATATTGAAGTTATTCATGTACAAACAGAGTTTGGAATTGGTATTTTTGGAAGAATCGTAGGTGAAGCGTTGAACATTCCTGTAGTTTATACCTATCATACAATGTGGGCAGACTATTCTCATTACGTAAATCCAATTAATTCTACAGCAATAGATGGATTAATAAAAAAGGCAATTACGAGAATTAGTAAATTTTATGGGGATAAAAGTGCTGAATTAATTGTTCCTTCTATCAAAACTAAGGAAGCATTAAAGAAGTATGGTATTAATAAAAATATGCATATTATCCCAACTGGATTGGAATTAGAAAAGTTTGATCCTAAAAATAAAAATGAAAAGTTAATAAAACAAATTAAAGAAAAATATGGAATTACTAATCAATTTGTCATCACTTTTTTAGGACGTATCGCTAAAGAAAAAAGTATTGATGTAATAATTGAAGCAATGAAAGAAATTGTAAAAGAAAATACAAATGTATTATGTTTAGTTGTAGGTGGCGGACCATATTTAGATGAGTTAAAAGAATTAGTTAAAGATGATCATATTGAAAAATATATTGTTTTTACTGGTCCAAAATCTAGTCAAGAAGTTCCTAGTTATTATCATCTTTCAAATGTATTTGTATCTGCTTCAATTACAGAGACACAGGGTTTAACATATATTGAAGCCATGGCAAGTGGAATACCAGCAGTTGCTCGTTATGATCAAAATTTAGAGGATGTAATTGTTAATGGAGTAAATGGATTTTTTTTCAAAGAAACAGATGAATTAGTATCAATATTATTAAAGATGATAAATAATGATTGTTCCAATATGGCTAAAGAAGCATATTTACATGCCATGAAATTTAGTAGTGAAGTATTTTATGAAAAAGTTATTGATGTTTATAAGTTAGCAATAAAGCAAAAATATTACACATATAAAGTAAAATCAATATATCCAATAAAAAATAATATGAGTGAAGTAATTTTTTTATTTGATGAAAGCGAAATAATTTTGGAATTAACTGATAAAATTATTGAATCATATAAATTAGATATAGGAAAAGAAATTAGTAAAGAAACTTTTGATATTTTAAAAGATCATGAACAGGTTACTAGAGCGTATAAAAAAGCATTAAAATTTTTAACAATTAAAGATTATACCTATAACCAAATGAAAAAAAAATTAATGGATAGTGGTAATTATGATGATGCACAGCTTGATACAACACTAGAATTGCTTGAAAGTAAAAATTTAATTAATGATGAAGAATATACGATAAATTATCTTAGACGTTGTACACGTTTAGGGGTAGGTTTAAATAAAGCAATTTATAATTTACATACTTATGGAATTAGTAATGAACTAATTGATCAGTGTTTGGAAAAGAATAGTTTTGATGATGAGTATTTTGCGGCAACTAAAATAATTGATACTTACTATAATCGTAATATTGGTTTTTCGTATAAGATAATGTTAAAGAAAATACGTGATAAATTATATATAAAAGGTTTTACTAATGAAACAATTGAAAAAGCTTTATCAGATTATGATTTTAAATTTGATTATGAAAAAGAACATGATGCTTTAGAAAAAGAGTATATTAAACAAAAAAATAAATATTTAAGAAAATATGAAGATAAGCAATTAAAAGAAAAAATTATTAATAGTCTGTTGAGAAAAGGGTATAATTACGAAGATATTAAAGAAATTATGAATAGAGAAGGAGCACCAGAAAATGAATAAAATAAATGAATTAAAACCAGGAGATGAAAGTGTTGTAATTGAGGCTTTGATTAATCGGGTAGTAACAGGTAAAACAAATGGAGCCAATCGCTCAACATATTTAAGTATGACATTACAGGATGTTACAGGGATGATTGATGCAAAACTTTGGAATGCAACTAATGAACAAGTAGAAAAGCTTGTAGTAGGAAGTGTTGTATATGTTAAAGGTGATATTATTAAATATAATGAGGATCGACAAATGAAAATTATTAAAATTCATGTTGCATCAAATGATCCTAAAGAACAAATAAAATATTTAAAAAGTGCTCCAAAAACTGGTCAAGAATTAATTGATGAAATTATGAAATATATTGATCGTATCGATAATTTAAAATTAAATCAGTTGGTAAAAGCATTATTTAAAGAAAATTTTGATAAATTAGCAATTTACCCTGCAGCAAGTAAAAACCATCATGAATATGTATCTGGGTTAGCTCATCATACATATAGCATGTTAAAGATTGCTGATGCATTATGTGTTTTGTATCCTACATTAAATAAAGATTTACTTTTTTCAGGAATTACACTACATGATTTAGGAAAAATTATTGAATTGAGCGGGCCTGTTGTACCTGAATATACAATTGAAGGTAAATTATTAGGACACATTTCAATTTCGCAAGCAATGGTTAAAGAAATGGCTGATAAGATGAATATCGAAGGTGAAGAAGTGACTTTATTGCAACACATGATTTTATCTCATCATGGTAAAAATGAATTTGGTTCACCAGTATTACCACAAATAAAGGAAGCTGAGATAATTTATTTAATTGATAATATGGATGCAAGAATTAATATGTTAGAAAAAGCTTTAGAAACAATTGAACCAGGTAGTTTTTCTAAACGAATTTTTGCATTAGAAAACAGATCTTTTTATAAACCTAAAATAGGTTAGTTTAATATATAAAAGTTATGGATTTTATTAGTCTATAACTTTTTTAATATGATATATGTTTATATGTTTAAATAAAAATTTTACATATTATTTAAAACAGTAATTGATGAGATAAAAGAGATGAAAATATTTATTATCTTTTGATATCATGCAAAAAAAAGAGATACTTATTTTAATTTGAAGTATCTCAATTATTTAAATAATTCTATTTGTTTATTTCATTTAAAATTGCCTCTAAGTTTACATTATCACTTCGATCTGTAAATTTAATTTCTATTTTATCATCAAGGTTGTAACGAGGAATAATATGTATATGAAAGTGCATTACAGTTTGCCCAGCTATTTCATTTGCATTAGTTAATATATTTACCCCTTTAGCATTTAATTTTTTAATAATTTTATTCGCTAAATTTTTTGTAACAATCATTAGGTGAGATAATACTTCATTATCCACTTCTAAAATATTTTCATAATGTTTTTTAGGAATAACTAAAGTGTGTCCATCAGTTGTTTGACTTAAATCCAAAAATGCTAAACAAATATCATCTTCATATATGATTTTTCCAGGTACATTCTTTTGTGCAATTTTACAAAAAATACAATCTGCCATAATAATCTCCTTTAATGTCTATAAAACTCTCTATATATTAATATTAACATAAAAAAAAGATAAGGGTAACCCCTTATCCTAAATAATCTGGTGCAGTTTCTTTTATTTCATCTTTAATAGCATCTTCATATACATCAAAATTATATTGTCTTAAATAATAAGTTTCCATTTTTGTAGACATATCACTAATAGATGATAGATTAGATTTAATATCATCTTTAACTTTACTAATATCAGTATTATAAACGTATACGATAGCATACTTAGAATCAGATGTTTTAATTACTTTTTTATAAACACCATCTTTAGTAAAATCATCTAATTTTTTAATAATATTTGAATCCACTGTTGTAGTTTTAGTAGTTACCATTCCAACATCACTACCACTATTTTCATTCATAGCTGTATCAAAATCAGTACCGTTTTTTATTTCTTTAAGTAATTTTTTTGCCCCAGCTTCAGTATCAAGAGTAATTGTTTTTAAATATTTAACTTTGTATTCTTTTACTAATTTCTTATAATTTTTATCAATATATTTTTCTTTAAGCATTTGTTGTTTAACACCAATTGATAAAACTTGATCAATATATTGTTGTTTATTTTCTAAACCATATTGCTTAGCAATATCATCTAAAGAAGTTCCATTTTCTTCTTGTGACGCAATTTCTTCATTTAATCTAGTATTAAAAGCATCTTTGTCAGTAATTTCTTGATCAGCAATATGAGTAAGTGCAAGTGATAAAACTTCTGAGCTACCAAATTGTTCTAATAAATAATGATATATATCATTTTTAGTGATTTCAGTACTATCAATATCAATAGCTGTTTTGCTTCCATTTTTAACTTCACTTGAATAATTTACAGCAGCAGATGAACCACATCCAACTAATAAAGTACTTGCAATAGCTATAGGAATTATTTTTTTATTCATTATTTTGCACCTCCTCTACTAGTTTTACGTTCTTCTAGTGCTGTATCTATAATACTATCTACCATTTTTTTAACATTTTTATCTTTATATTTTATATCGTAAGATTGATATGCAATATATGGAAGATATGAATCATAAGCAATTAATGGTGTATCAATAGTTAAATTCTTTTTAATTGATTTTTTGATTTCTTTTTTATCAGTGCTAGTTACAGAAACGAAATAATAACCATCAGTTCCTTTAATAGGTTCGCTAGTTTCTCCAACATTTAATTCTAAAATTTTACTTTCAACTTCACTACCATAAGCACTACTTAAACCAGATGCAGTGTCAACAACACCTAAACCACCTTTATTTACTTTAGTTGTTGAATCATCAGAATATTGTGCTGCAACCTCCCCAAATGATGTACCAGAAGCTAATGCAGCTGAAATTTGTTCAATTTTTGAAGTTTCTTCTTGAGTTGGATTTTCTAAATCAGCAATAGCAACCTTAATAATGCTAGCAAAACGTGGAGTAGCGTAAGTATAGTAATCATCAAAAACTTCATCAAAATTATTTTTTACATAGTCAAGTAAAAAATTAGATTTTTGATAAGCTTGAACCATAGCCTTTTCATATTCATCTAATGTCGAATATCCACTACTAGCTAAAACAGTTTTAATTTTTTCTTCTGCTTCATCACCATATTGTGCTTCGTAATAAGTTTGAATTTGTTCTACAGTACGAGATGCATCGATTTCCATATCTTTATCAGTTGGAAATTTATCATCCATCAATTTTTGTAGAATAGCTTCAAAGTAAGCACTTTTACCCCTATTTGTATTAGTGATATCTGCAAAGATATCATCAGCAAATAAATTTTTATCGCTCTTTCCTTTACTTAAAGAGGCAACTACATATTTACCGTCTTCTTTAACTGTATTTGAATTACTACATCCAGTTAATAAGAAGCTAGTTACTACTAAAGCAGTAGCACACTTTCCCAATTTCATATTTTTCCTCCTTACTTTTTCCATAACGATAAGATTATACTATTTTCTGGTTTTAATTTCAATAAATTAGGCAAAAACACATTAGCAATTGTTATTTTAACATAATTTATAGTATGTAGGTGGTAGGAGGTAACTAAATGAATAACTATAAATATATAAAAATTGATATCTTAGTGTTATTTACTGTTTTAGTTATTGTCGGTATTCATTATTTATAAAAGGAGGCGATTATAATGACATGTCAAGATAATTCTTTTACTTTAGTATTAGTTTTATTTATATTATTGGTAATTATTTGTAATATGTATTAAGAATAAGGATGTCAAAACCGACATCCTTTTTAAATTAATATGATAATTTATTTTGATGATGTTCTTTGTATACTTGATAAATAATTTTAATACTTACAAGTAAAGGCATTGCTATAACCATGCCAACTATCCCGAATAAAGAAGAGCCCGACAAAATTCCAAAAAGAACCCATAAAATACTTAAATCAATTCTTGAAGAATAAATTCTTGGTGTAATAATATACGACATAACAATTGATTGAATAAAAATTAAAATACATAAGAAAATAATCGTTGAAGATTGCATTCCTAAAGACGTAATTAAACCAAGACAATTTGCAATTATTGGACCGACATATGGAATAATTGAACTAACCCCTGAAACAATACCTAAAATTAACCAATTAGGATGTCCTATTAATACATACATTATCATTGTTGTTATTGCTTGGGCAATTGCTCCAATAAAAAATGCTTTAACGTATTGAACTAAAGATAAATCGATTTCCTTTAAATAACTAGGTAAATTACGATCAATTTTAATCGCAATATTTTTAATTGTTTGGCGAATACTATTAAAAATATTTGACATATAGATAGCTAAAATAATATAAATTATAAAATTAGTTAAATTAACTAAAATTTGATTTAACACATCGATGGTTGCATCTAAAACAGTGGGATCATTAAAAAATTGATACACATTTTTTTCAATATAACTTGTAAGAGAGCTTATATCATAATTAAAATTATTTTGAATAAACTTGCCAATTTCTTTCAATCCGGCATTAAAAGTAGGATACATTTCAAAAATACTATCATAGATTAATGGAATTACTAATAAAATAATTAAAATTAAAATTGCTAATACAGCTAAATACGTTAATATTACTGAAACACCACGTTTTTTTAAATATTTATCAATATAATTAATAAATGGATTCAAAACAAATGCAATTGTAAATCCAATAATAAATGGTTTAGAAACTAACCATATCATATTAAGAAGACCAATCCATAAGTCGTTTGTAGCAATTATTAAAAGAATAATTACTAAAACAATCATTAGATTTAGTAATGTATGAGTGATTTTTTTTGAGGAAATAAATTGTTGTAACTTTTTTAAAAACTCCATTTTCATACCTCCATTACCTATAAATATACCACAATTTGGTTATAATATAAATTGTAATGAATTTAAACAACAAAAAAGAAAAAAATATTACTAATATTTATCATTTTGTTTGTTTTTTATTAACTTATTTAGTAGAATTAATTAGAAAAAGAAAGGGGCTTAATTATGTCAACTTTAAAAATAGAAAATTTACATGTAAGTGTTGGTGAAAAAGAAATTCTAAAAGGAATAAACTTAACGATTAACACAGGTGAAACTCATGCTATTATGGGTCCAAATGGCAATGGTAAATCTACTTTATTGTCAGCAATTATGGGTCATCCTAAATATACAATTACAAAAGGAAATATTTATCTAGATAATCAAGATGTAATTCAAATGAGCGTTGACCAACGAAGTAAAGCAGGAATATTTTTGGGAATGCAATATCCTCAAGAAATTCCTGGTGTAACGACTTCAGATTTTTTACGTGCAGCAGTAAATGCTCATCAAGAAAAGCCGGTGTCATTATTTAAATTTATACGTGAATTGGAAAAAAATGTCGCAGATTTAAAAATGGATGAAAATTTAGCACATCGATATTTAAATGAAGGTTTTTCAGGTGGAGAAAAGAAACGTAATGAAATATTACAAATGAAGTTATTACAACCTAAATTTGCATTATTAGATGAGATTGATTCTGGTTTAGATGTTGATGCATTGAGAATAGTTGCTAATGCAATTAATGAAATGAAATCAGATAATTTTGGTTGTATTATGGTATCACACTATGAACGTTTATTTGAATTAGTGCAACCGACTCATGTTCATGTGTTAGTTAACGGAAAAATTATTTTAAGTGGTGGTAAAGAAGTAGTAGAAAAAATTGATCAAGAAGGTTATGACTGGGTAAAAGAATTAGGAATTGACATCGCAAGTGATGAAAAGAAACCTATTTTACTTGAAAGTTGTGCTAATAAAGAAAGAATGAAAATTAAGTAATGAAACAATTACAAGATATTAAAAATTATTTAGTTATTAAAAATGGTACAATTATAAGTCATATTTGCAATGAGAATATTGAAATTAATAATAATAAAATAATTGTTAACGATGCTTCATCATTGCAAATAGTTTATCAAATTGATCAAGTTGGAGATTATTCAGTTGATTTAGAAATAAATGGATCACTAAAATTAATTGAAACATATAATTTTAAGCAAGATACTACTTTTATAAAAAATATTAATGTAATAAAAAATAGTAATGTATTAAGATATATTGATAATCAAAGCACTGTTAACATCAAGGCTAAAGTAATTGAAAATGTTAAAGTAATGCAAGATAGTGATGTTAAATGTGCATATGTAGAATTGTCAAATAGTAATATTGAAATGGAAGTAAATTATTCATTAGTTAAAGAAAATGCTAATGCTAATATTCGTTTAGCTACTCTAGCTAAGGAAAAAGAAAAAAAGCATGTTACTATTTCAATTGTTCATGAAGCACCTTATACTACAGGAATCATGAATAATTATGGGGTAACAAAAAATGAGGCAAGTTTAGTAATTGATGGAATTGGAAGAATACAGAAAGGTAACCATCAATCAAACAGTCATCAGACAAATAAAATTATTGTTTTTGATAAATTATGTAAAGCCAAGGCAAATCCATATTTATATATTGATGAATATGATGTTAAAGCTAGTCATGGAGCAAGTGTTGGTAAAATTGATGAAGAACATCTATATTATTTACAATCACGAGGCTTAACTAAAGAAGCTGCTATGCATTTGGTTACGTATGGATATTTTATGCCAGTGCTTGAATTTATTGATAATGATGAATTAAAAGAGTTGTTTAATGAAATGTTAAAAGAGAAGGTGGGGATTTAATGTTAGAAGTTGCAAAGATTCGTAAGGATTTTCCAATGTTAAATGGAACTAAAATGCATGATCAGCCATTAATTTATTTTGATAATGGCGCAACAACATTAAAACCTCAATGTGTAATTGATGCAGTTTGCAATTATTTAACTAATTATTCTGGTAATGCTCATCGTGGTGATTATGATTTATCTCATGATGTTGATGTTCAGTTTGAAAGAACTCGCAAGCTTGTTTCAAAGTTTATTAATTGTGATAGTAAGGAAGTTGTTTATACATATGGATCAACTGATGGGTTGAATTTAGTTGCATTTGGATATGGTTTAACTCATTTAAATGAAGGTGATGAAATCTTAATTACTTTAGCTGAACATGCTTCTAATACATTGCCATGGTTTGAAGTTAGTAAACAAACAGGTAGTGTAGTTAAGTACATTGATTTAGATGAGGAAGGATGTTTAACAGTAGAAAATGTAATTAAAGCTATTAGTGATAAAACTAAGATTATTTCTATTGCTCAAATTACAAATGTTTTAGGATTTGATAGTCCCATTAAAGAAATTTGTAAAATTGCTCATGAAAAAGGAATAATTGTTTGTGTTGATGGAGCCCAAAGTGTACCTCATCAGCGAGTGGATGTAAAAGATTTGGATTTGGATTTTATGGTTTTTTCTGGGCATAAAATGTGTGGACCAACAGGAATTGGAATTTTGTATGGTAAATATGATTTATTACAAGATACTTCACCAACTCGTCTTGGTGGGGGAAGTAATTCAAGATATAAAAGTTGTGGATTGGTTAAATTAAAAAATGCACCAACAAAATTTGAGGCTGGAACCCCAAATATTGAAGGGGTAATTGGATTAGGGGCTGCAATTGAATATTTGATGTCAATTGGGATGGATAATATTCATGAATATGAATTACAACTTCGTCAATATGCGATAAAAAAATTATTAGAGTTAGACAATATTGAAGTATATAATCCAAATGGTCAAGGAGCAATTACTTTTAATATTAAAGGTGTATTTAGTCAAGATGGAGCATCTTTGTTTAATACGTATGGAATTGCTGTTAGATCGGGACAACACTGTGCTAAAATTTTAGATGAGTTTTTAAAAGTAAGTCAGACACTTAGAGTTTCATTTTATTTTTATAATACTTTTGAAGAAATCGATAAATTTATTGAGGTGTGTAAGAAAGGAGATGACTTTTTAGATGCCTTCTTTGGATAATATGATGATGCGACAAATAATAATGGATCATTATGAGTCGCCTCGTAATCATGGTTTAGTAGATGATGATAATTATAAATCAGTAAATATGGATTCAGAGACATGTATTGATAATATTGATATTCAAGCATTGATTGAAGGTAACGTTATCAAAGATATTCGTTTTGATGGTGAAGCTTGTGCAATTTGTACTGCTAGTACATCAATTATGTCAGAGCTATTAATTGGTAAAACAATAGATGATGCTAATAAAATTATTGAAAATTATCAAAATATGATATATGAAAAAGATTATGATCCTGAAATTATTGAAGAAGCGATTGTTTTTATCAATACCCATAAACAAGCAAATCGAATCAAATGTGCAACTTTGGGATGGACAGGAATAAAAAAGATTTTAGATCAAGAATAGGAGGGAACATATGGCTAAAATAAAAGATGATTTATTTGATCATGAATATGCCTATGGTTTTAATGATGGCGATGTTTCGGTTTATAAAACTCCTAAAGGAATTAATGAAGAAATTGTTACTGAAATATCTAAAATTAAAAATGAACCAGAGTGGATGTTGGAATATCGTTTAAAAGCATATCGTTGTTTTATGGAAAAACCAATGCCAACTTGGGGTGTTGATTTAAGTAGAATTGATTTTGATGAATATACGTATTATATTCGTCCTAGTGATAAACAAACTAATAAATGGGAAGAGGTTCCTGAAACTATTAAAGAAACATTTAATAAATTAGGGATTCCTGAAGCTGAACAAAAATATTTATCAGGTGTTAGTACACAATATGAATCAGAAGTGGTTTATCATAATATGCTAAAAGAAGTGAATGAAAAAGGAGTAATTTTCTTAGATATTGATAGTGGTTTAAGAGAATATCCAGAAATTTTTAAAGAATATTTTGATACTGTTATTCCATATAATGATAATAAATTTTCAGCATTAAATGGTGCGGTTTGGTCAGGTGGTTCATTTATATATGTTCCTCCTGGAGTTAAATTAGAAAAACCGTTACAATCATATTTTAGAATTAATTCTGAACAAATGGCACAATTTGAAAGAACTTTGATAATCGTTGATAAAGGTGCTGAAATTCATTATGTAGAAGGGTGTACAGCTCCTAATTATTCAAAGGATTCCTTGCATGCTGGAGTTGTAGAAATTGTTGTTAAAGAAGGTGCTAAATGTCGTTATACGACAATCCAAAACTGGTCTGACAATATTTTAAATCTAGTTACTCAAAGAGCTAAGGTATTTAAAAATGGCTCAATGGAGTGGGTTGATGGAAATATTGGTAGTGCGGTAACAATGAAATACCCTACTTGTATGCTAATGGAAGAAGGAGCTAAAGGTTCATGTATAACTATTGCTGTGGCAAGAGAAAATCAAATCATGGATTCGGGATCAAAAATGATACATTTAGCACCAAACACATCTAGTAGTATTATTTCAAAATCAGTATCACGTCGCGGTGGAAAGGTAAATTATCGTGGTATGGTACAACATGGTAAAAATGCTATTAATGCTAAAAGTAAGGTTGAATGTGATACTTTAATTCTTGATGATATTTCTACTAGTGATACGGTTCCTACTAATTGGATGATGAATAATGAGTCAATTATCGAACATGAAGCGACAGTTTCAAAAGTTTCAGACGAACAATTATTTTATTTGATGTCTCGTGGATTAACTAAAAAAGAAGCGATGGAAATGATTGTTATGGGATTTATTGAGCCGTTTGCAAGGGAATTACCAATGGAATATGCTGTTGAATTAAATCAGTTAATTAAACTTGATTTTGGAGATCAAGGAATTGGATAAAATTGAATTAAGAAAACAAATGATTAATAAAAGGTTAGATTTAAGTAGAGAAGATTATGCTACTAAATCTAATCTTATTATTTCTAAATTAAAACAGCATCCTGATTTTATTAACGCAAAAACAATTGGAGTATATGTATCGTTTAAAAATGAAGTTGATACAATTTCTTTGATTAAAGAAATTGTTAATGAAAAGAGTATTTGTGTTCCTAAAACTGATGGTCATTTAATGAATTTTTATTTAATAAATTCTTTAGATGAATTAAAAAAGGGTAATTTTGGTATTTTAGAACCTTTGAATCAAGGTAAAATTATTAATAAAGAAAATATTGATTTATTAATTGTTCCAATAGTAGCTTTTGATTCAAATCATAATCGTTTAGGTTATGGTGGGGGCTACTATGATCGTTATTTAAAAAATTATTTTGGTAAAGTGATTGGATTAGCATTTAGTTTTCAACAAATAGAAACACTACCAGTTGAATCTTTTGATATACCAATTAAAACAATTATTGATGAAAAATAATATTAATTTTGTTATAATGATGTATGAAAAGTAAGGTGAAATTATGTCGAGAGAGAAAACAGTAGTCAAAAATACATTGATTATGGCAATTGGTACTTTTTTACCAAGAATAATAAATTTATTAACTACACCAATTATTACAAGTTCTACTACAGATACTCAATTTGGTCAATTAGATTTAGTTACAACTACAATATTATCATTTATTGTACCTTTATGTACTTTACAGTTAGAACAAGCATTATTTAGGTTTTTAGTTGATGCTAAAAATGAAAAGGAACAAAAAAGTGTAATTACTAATGGATATGCAATGATTTTTTCATTGATGCTGATTGTAGGAATTATTTGCTTATTTACTCCAATTGATTTATTTAATGGAAGTTACAAGTTTTTAGTAATTGGATATATTTGGATTGAGATTATTGCGACAACTTCAAGATTTGTTTTACGAGCTTTTTCTAAATATAAAGAGTATTCAATTTTAGCTGCGCTGGTTGTAGTGGTAAATTTTATTATTGTTTCAATTTGCTTACTATGGCTAAAAACAGGTTATATTGGGGTCTTAATTGCTTTAACTTTAGCTGATGTTGTAGGATTTATATATGTCTTATTTGTATGCAATATTTTTAAATATTTTAATTTTAAATATTTTAGAGTTAAGTATGCTACTAAAATGTTACGGTATGCCTTGCCGTTTATTCCTAATACGGTATCTTGGTATATTAATCAATTATCAGATCGATGGATTATTTCAATTTTTTTAGGTGCTGATGCTAATGGAGTATACGCTTTAGCAAATAAAATTCCTTCAATTGTTAATATCTTATATCCGGCATTCAATTTAGCGTGGACAGATTCAGCAACAAGAAGTGTTAATGATCCTGACAGTTCGAAATATTATAATCGAATGTTTAGGATGTTATTTTGTATTGTTTCTGCAGGAACGGTTTTGTTGCTTGCAACTTCACCGATTATTTTTAATATCTTGTGTCGAAATAAGTCATTATATGCGGCTTTTAATTATACACCGATATTAATTATTGCTACATATTTTTATTGTTTTTCGCAGTTTTTTGGTAGTATCTATGTTGCTAAAAAAAGTGCTAAGAATATGTCGATTACAACAACGATGGCAGCAATTATTAATATTGTAATTAATTTAATTTTAATTCAAGTAATTGGTGTTTTAGCTGCAGTTCTTTCAACTTTAGTTGCAAATTTATTTTTAGCGGGATACCGTTTTATTGATTTAAATAGAAAATATTGTCGTTTAAGAATTAATAAACGATTAACGATTTTATCAATCATTGTTATTCTTATTATTTCGTTTTTAGCATATTGTAATGATCAAATTCTTTTAGTTTTGAATATAGTTTTGGCATTGGGTTATGCATATTTTATTTCGGGAGATATTTTTATCACAATGGTTAAATCGTTTGTTAAAAAAAGATAGTAATTAAGCTAGAAATTTATAAATTTCTAGTTTTTTTAATATGTAATAATTATTTGTATAATGAATATAATTTATTGGTGATTTGATGAAGAGAAAATATCTATTAATTATTTTAGTAATTATCGTAATTATATATTTTATAAGTGGCAGAATTACGCCAATAATAAAAAAGATTGCAGATAAAGAGATTAATCGTTTTTGTCAAATGATTATAAATAATGTAGAATTGCCTATTGAAGTAGATCACCAAAAGTTAGTAAATATAAAACGCAGTGGCGATACAATAGTAAGCATTAATTTTGATACGAGTTATGCTTCAGATATTGGGGCTCAGATTGTTGATGAGCTGGAAAAAATTTTTTATACAATTGAAGCAGGAAAGTACAAAAAAAAAGATAATTCAATTTATCAATTAAAATTAGAAGAAGTAAGTAAAAATAATGGAATTATTGCAAGTGTTCATTTAGGAATACTTGCAAATAATCCTTTTTTAGCTGATTTTGGTCCTAAGATAAATATTAAATATAAATCGATATCAGCAATAACATCTTCTTTAGATAAAGAAATAAAAAGCTATGGAGTGAATCACATAATGATTTCTTTAAATATAATAGTTAAAATTAAATTAATGGTTTTAGTACCGTTTTATGGTGAAGAATTTAACAAATCATATGATTATCCTTTAATTATGGAAATAATAGAGGGAGAGGTTCCAAATTGGTATCAAAATTAGAAATATTACAGCGCTTTTATCAAATTTATTTAGATTGTGAAAATGATTATTTTACTTATCGAGGTAAACAATATTATTTGTGTCAAATAAATAATTTTACTAATTATTATGAAGAATATATACATGCATTAAATTTAATAGGATTTCAAGTTGTTTATAATTGTTTTAATCGTCCTATATCAATGAATTACATTCTCTATACTTATCAAAATGAACAATATGATTTAGAACAATTTATTATGCAATCTTTAAGACCTTTAAATCAAAAAATAAATATTCTAAAAATAAAAGAAAGCTGGTGTAAAATTCTTGATGAAGCAAAAAATAAAATAGGAAATCACGCTTCTAGAATCAATCATTTTGAACATTTTATCGTTTTATCATATTATTATCAAGGAATGGGTGAATGTGCAATAAATATATTAAATCAAATAAAAAGAAAAGAATTGCTGTTGGGAGTAGAGCATTTTGCATTTGAAGATTGCTATGAAATACTCTGTGCACCTGATAATTTAGTGTTAGCTTCAAGAATTAAAGATTTATCTACAGCATATAAAAATAAGTTAATTACAATCAGTCAGTTAGAAGACTATGTAAATTATGCTAAATTATTAGATGATGAGTTAATTTATTTATATGCTCGATTATTATTTCCGGAGATATTTTTTAAAAATGTAATTAAAGAAGATTGTAATGATTCATTAATGAAAAAGAAACTACTAAATATTTATCAAAATATTGATAACGAAAAAAGAATGATTAAGATAGCATATCAAATGTTATGTAACTACGTAAATATTCCTTATATTCCTTGGCTATAAAATATTGATTTTAAGATCATTAACTAGTAATATTTTATATATAGGGGGAATATGTGTGAATAAAAAAATAATAAAACGAATCAATAGCTTTAAATATGCAATTGAAGGAATAAAAGCAACTTTTAAATCGCAAATAAATATGAAAATACATGTAACAGTTATGCTTTTAGTAATTATTGCAGGAATAATTTTAAAGTTAAATAGTTCTAAATGGAAAATATGTATAATTTTATTTTCTTTGGTATTGTCGGGTGAATTATTCAATACTGCCATCGAAGCAATTGTAGACATGGTTATGCCTGAGTTTCACCCCAAAGCTAAATTAGCCAAAGATGCAGCAGCTGGTGGTGTACTTGTACTGGCAATTGGTGCTGTAATCATTGGTTTAATGATTTTTATACCAGAGATTATAAAATTAGTTTAGGAGTATATTTATAAAATTAAAATATATAATAAGTTTGAAGTTGTTATAAATATTTCCAAAATTAATTAACAGCTGTACTAATTATTAAAAAAGAGTGAAGAATGTATTAGTGGGTATTAAAGGGTCGATTTGGAAAAATAGCAACTGGGGATGGAACTTCACTAGTTATAAAAAGTAAATTAGATATTAAATCAACTAAACATGTTTTGAATGTTGATTTATGATTTATTGTAAATATTTATAAAATAATAAGATTAAAATAAAACAGGATATCTTATTTTTTATTGGTGTATAAAAAGGCATATCGCTATGCCTTTTTTATATAATGTTTTTAGCAGTTACTTTGACAATGATATGATTTCTTCCAATAAACTTTCGGTTATTTCTTTTCCTACCGTCTTCGTTAGAATATATTCTATGTAGTTATATAGCTTTAGACTATTCATTTTTGCACTTTCAATAGTACTTTATGTTGCTTCACTTACCTTAGTTCTATTTACATTGTTTGAAAATAGAAAATTTTTCCGTTCTATTACAAATATCTTGTAGTCTCTCTTTATTGATTATTACTATTCTATATAATAACTTAAATATTTTTTATTATTAATAGCATAATATTTTTTAGCTAATTGAGATATAAGGTTTGAGCTTTTTAAAATAGTGAAAGTTGTCAAGTAAAAATATTTTAACATAAAAATGGAGATAAGTTTCTCTATTGAAATTTATATCGTGTTTTATAGTTCGTCCTATATTAAAATTGTATATAGTAAATTTTTATAAAGTATAGTATGATTTAACTATCATAGGAGGATGTTATGATAGATATTGAAGCTATAAAAAATAATATAACTATACTTTATAAAAAAATAGATTGTTTAAATATTGACAGTATATTTGTAGAATATGATGGAAAGATTGATAAATTTTTTTATAATGAAGAAAAGTTACATGAATTAAGAAGTTGTTCTAAATTATTAGTTGCAATGGCAATTGGTATTGCAATTGATAAAAAGATGTTAACATTAGATACTAAAGTTTATCCAATATTAAAAACATTAGTCGATATAAAAAATGAAAAAAATATTGAAAAAATAAAAAAATGGGATATTGGATCTTTATTAACACATACAACAGGTTATAAAAAAATGATAATGACTGCTAAAGAAATTAAAGAAAAGAATTTAGATATAAATAATATTTTAAATTATGTATTAAATGTTGATATTCCTTATCAAGTAGGAACAAAATTTGTTTATAACAATGTTGAACCATTTATATTATCAGTATTTTTTCAAGAAAAATTTAAAATAAAGTTATCTGATTTTATTAATGAAAACATATTTAAAAAATTGGATATAAAAAAATACCAATGGAATGACTATGGTAAATATTGTCCTGGCTGTACTGGATTATTTTTAAACCATTCAGATTTTCATAAGATAGGAAAATTATTACTAAATGATGGAGTGTATAAGGACACTCAGGTAATATCTAAAAATTGGATTAATATGATGTGTTCATTACAATTTGAAATATCATCAGTATATAAAACAAAAGTAGCGTTACCTATGCTTGGTGCTGGTTATTATACTTTTATTTCAAAAGAAGGCTATGTATTTAGAAATGGTTCTAATGGACAATATATTATTTTAAATAGAGATAATAATTTACTTATAACAATAATGTCATCTGAAAAAAATAGAGAAAATGTTATGGAAAGTTTAAGAATATTGTTTAGTTAATAAATTATAAATTTATTTTGATAATATCAATTCAAAGAAATGAAGTTTATATCATTAAAATTAGTTAAAGGTTTTTGTGGTTATAAGAATCAAATAAATGATATGTTGCAGGAGAATAAACTAAATCCTAAGGCTAGTACTTCTTCATGTGCTATTAAAAAATATTTATCATGACTTTGGTAATTACTTAAATAGTATATAATAAATATCATATTAATTTAGTCAAATCTATTATTAATCTTGATGGTATTTTAGAAAATGAAATTATTAATGACGTAAAAATAAACATATATAGAATAAAAAAGTTATTTTATATAAAATAAAAACTCATGAATATTTTAAATCCATGAGTTGCTTTTTTTATTGGAGCGGGTGATGGGAATCGAACCCACGTAGTCAGCTTGGAAGGCTGAAGTTCTACCATTGAACTACACCCGCATTACTCTATTATATTAACATAAATAATTAATATATGCAAGATATTTTTTTTAAAAATGGTGACCCGCAGGCGATTCGAACGCCTGACCCTCTGATTAAAAGTCAGATGCTCTACCGGCTGAGCTAGCGGGTCATATTGGCTGGGGTACCTGG
>JAGZCC010000037.1 GCA_018369555.1 Thomasclavelia spiroformis | reverse complement strand
ATTTTTAGCTGGATTGATGATTGTACCTGCAGTTTTTGCATTTTCAAACGGTGATCCAAATACATTAAATGCTGGACCATCATTAATGTTTATAACATTACCAAATGTCTTTAACAGTATGGCATTAGGAAATATTATTGGTATTGTATTCTTTTTATTAGTTCTATTTGCAGCTTTAACATCAGCGATTTCATTGATGGAATGTTGTGTATCAGTTATTCAAGATCAATTTAATCTTTCTAGAAAAAAATGTTGTGCAATTATTTTAGCAGGTATTCTTATTTTAGGAATCCCTTGTTCTCTTGGCTTTGGTGTATTAGACTTTATTAAACCACTTGGCTTAAGTATTCTTGATTTCTTTGATTTTATGACTAATTCAATTATGATGCCAATTTCAGCTATTTGTACTTGTTTATTAATTATAAAAGTTACTGGATTTAAAACAGTTATTGATGAAGTTGAAATTAGTTCTAAATTCAAACGTAAAAAAGCTTATTTATTTTGTATGAAGTATATTGTAGTTCCTGGTTTAGTTATTATTTTATTAAGTTCGATCTTGTCTACAATTGGAATTATTTCAATCTAAACTAAAAAGATGGATTATCAAGTTTGTGATATGATAATTCATCTTTTTATTATTAAATTAATCAAGTTCAATATCTAAACCTACCGGACAATGATCACTTCCCATAATATCATTAAAAATATAAGCATCATTAATCTTCTCTTTTAAACAATCAGATACTATAAAATAATCAATTCGCCATCCGGCATTATTTTTACGAGCATTAAAACGATACGACCACCAAGAATAAGCCCCTTGCAAATCAGGATATAAATATCTAAAAGTATCAATAAAACCATGATTCAACAATTGAGTCATTTTAGCTCTTTCCTCATCACTAAATCCAGCATTTTTTCGATTAGTCTTAGGATTCTTTAAATCAATTTCTTGATGAGCCACATTAAGATCCCCGCATAATATAACTGGTTTTTTTTCTTCCAATGATTTTAAATAAGCTAAAAAATCATCTTCCCAAACTTGTCGGTATTCTAAACGTTTTAAGCCATCTTGACTATTTGGAGTATAACAATTCACCAAATAAAAATTATCATATTCTAAAGTAATTACACGTCCTTCTTGATCATGCTTTTCAATATTAATTCCATAACTATAACTAAGTGGCTTTACTTTTGTAAACACTAAAGTACCACTATAGCCTTTTTTTATCGCACTATTCATGTATAAATAATATCCATGATCTTCTATTTCAATCTGTCCTTCTTGCATCTTTGTTTCTTGAATACAAAATATATCTGCTTCAAAATCCTTTAAAACATCATAAAAACCTTTATTAATACAAGCTCTAATTCCATTTACATTCCACGATATTAATTTCATTTATACTTACCTCACTTACTAGATTATATCCTAATTACTATTATTATCAAAATAATATGAACAAATTTTTATAATTCTATCATTATTTGTTAATAATATTATTGGTGATACTAATGAAAAAATATAAATATATTGTTTTAAATATTACAATTTCTCTAGGAATCGGTGTTTTAAGTTCTCTTTTAACAATGAATTCTATGGATTTATATAACAAAATAAACACCCCTAAAATAGCACCGTCAAGTATTGTTTTCCCTATAGTTTGGACTCTTTTATATATTTTAATTGGACTTGCAAGTTACTTAATTCATCGAGAAAATAATAATAATAAAGAATCAGCTTTAATTTTATATTATTTTTTATTAATACTTAATATTAGTTGGCCAATAGTTTTTTTTAATTATCAAAACTTTCTTTTAGCTTTAGCAATTTTATTAGCCTTAAATATTTCAACAATTTTTCTAATTTATCTCTTTTATAAAATCAAACATATCTCTACATATCTACTACTACCATATTTTATCTGGAACATTTACATACTTTACTTAAATTTCTGGATTTTTTTACATAATTAAAAGGCTTATCAAAAGCCTTTTTAAATAAATGCAAAATATAAAATAAATATAAGAATTAATATCCATACAATCGGTTTAATATCTTTTCCTTTTCCAGCAACAACACTTGTAAGACCATAGACAATAAATCCAAAAGCAATCCCATCAGAAATAGAATACGTTAAAATCATTACAATTATAGTAATAAAACCTGATGCTGCATAAATGATATCATCCCAATCAATACCACCTAATTGACTTGCCATAGATATCCCTACAGCAACTAAAGCTGGCGCTGTAACCGCACTAGTTACAACACTCAATACTGGTGCGAAAAAAATTGATAACAAAAATAAAATCGCTGTAACACAAGCTGTTAATCCAGTTCTTCCACCAGCTTCAACTCCAGCAGTTGATTCAACAAATGAAGTAACTGTTGATGTTCCAAGAACCCCACCGATTACAGTTCCAACAGAATCAGCAACTAATGCTTGTTCAATATTTTCAAGTTCACCATTTTGAGCAACTAAATTAGTTTTATTGGCAACAGAAATCAAAGTTCCTGCAGTATCAAAAAAATCAACAAATAACAATGAAAATAAAGCAACAATACAATCAGGATGTGAAAATAATTCCCCAAAGCCATTCATAAACAATCCAAAACCGCTTGTATCTAAATCAAACGAAACAACCGCACTAGGTACTTTAGGCATTCCTTCTATACCAAATAATCCCAAAACAATTCCTGCAACAGCCGTAATAACCAAACCATAAAAAACAGCTGCCGGAACTTTTTTAGCCATTAAAATAATAGTAACCAGTATTCCAAAAACTGCCAATAAAACAACTGGATTTGTTAAATCTCCTAATGCTACAAACGTTGAATCACTTCCAACGATAATTCCAGCATTTTTAAATCCAATAAAAGCAATAAAAAATCCAATTCCAGCGCCAATCGATAATTTTAATTGATGAGGAATAGCATTAATAATTGCTTTTCGAATACCAGTAACTGAGATAATCAAAAAAATCAACCCCGATACCACAACCGCAGCAAGTGCTGCTTCAGGACTATAACCCATAGTAAAAACTATAGTATATGTAAATAATGCATTTACTCCCATTCCTGGAGCTAAAGCAACTGGATAATTTGCAAGTAAGCCCATAATTAAAGTCGCAATTCCAGCTGATAGTGCCGTTGCTAAAAAGACACCATCATAAGACAATCCTGCCTCTTTTAACATTGTTGGGTTAACTGCTAAAATATAAGCCATCGCTAAAAATGTTGTCACACCTGCAATAACTTCTGTTTTAACCGAAGTCCCTTTTTCTTTTAATTTAAACAATTTTTCAAACATTTATTATTCTCCTTCTTACCTTTCTCATTATATCTTAAATTATGATCATTTCAAGAAAAAGAATAATGTTATTTCAATAAACATTTACATAAAACAAAAATTCTTCCAACGCCCTTGTTTTTAACCTATAATAAGTTGCACGACTATAATAATCAACCCACCATTCATTTTCCTTTTGTTCAACATACTCATTAACAATAATCAATTGACTATCATGAGACAATGCCTTAATAATCATTTCAAAAGAAGAAATTAAACTCTTTAACTCATCTTTATCCTCAATTCCACTATTTAAACGTTCCGCCATAGATTTCTTATATTGATTCTTAGTTTCTTTAATTACACTTGTACTTACTTGAGGATAATAGTTCATATTTTCTAAACAATACAATCTTAACTTAGCTCGATGATATTGTTTAAATAAACTCTTAACTACAGCTTGCTTTTGTTTAAATGTTAACGTATTTGTTCCCTTCATAAAAAACCTCCTATTATCATATACACAATAAATAGGAGATTTTCTTCATTAAATTGTAAAATTTTCAATTATATCCATAATTTTCTCTTCATCAAAACCACAACTAATCAAATATTCTTTGGCACTACCATAATTACTCCTTAAATAATCTAGTAACTCCATCATCATTCGTGGTTCCGATTCTAAATAAACATGATTTTTAGCATCAATAATTTTTTCTAATTCTGGAATCAAACGTAAATTATTTTCATAAGATTCTGAATAATCTTTAACAATATCATATTCATGACATCCTGCTAAATCTAATAATAATGCAGCAACTACTCCAGTTCGATCTTTACCAGCCGAACAATTAAACATAATTGCATCATAAGGATGATCATAAAAAACTTCAAAAAGTTCTTTAAATTGTTCTTTATTAGTCTCTAACATATAAATATAAAAACCAGCTAAATCCTTATAATTAGTGACTTCTTTAGGTAAAACATTCAAATTTTTAATCTTCATTAAATCAATTCTAATATACTCAATATCCTTATATCCAATAAGTGAACTAGGTTGCTGTTCTATTTCAAAATCACTGCGTAAATCAACCTGTAATCTAATTCCATAATCATACAAATATTCTTTTTCTTCATCTGTTAATTTACTAGGATTAGTAGAACGAATGAATTTATGACTTTTAGTATAATATCCACTCTGTGTCTCATACCCTCCTAAATCACGAACATTTGTCATACTTTCAACTTGTAACATTCTTTCTTCACGACTCAATTGCATCATTGTAAATACCTCACTCAATATATTATTATACCATAAGAAATATTAATAAACAATTTTTACTCTTCAAACGGACGCACTCTCAACGTAACATTTAAATCATCTGCAATTTTTTGACTTTCTGCAATTTTTTCTTCTCCAATAATATCAACTACCGTTAAAACAACATTCTTTACATATTTTTTTGACTTTGAAACAAAATCTAACATATAATCAAAAGAATCAATTCCATATTTAGACCTAGTTATTTGATAATATTCTTCCTTATTAGGTGCATTTAAACTAATTGATAATGTATCAATCAAATTTTCAAAATCAGGTGTAATATCTCTATTTAAAGCAACTGAAGCCAATCCATTAGTATTAATTCTAATTGGTAAATCATTTCTCTTATTCTTTAAATATTTAGCTACTTTCATTACACTATCATGACGAATCAACGGTTCACCAAAACCACAAAATACAACTTCTTTAAAATCATTTAAATCATACTTTTCAAACTCATCAATAATCATTTCAACCGACGGCTCATATTCTAACCATAACGAATTATCCTTAATCATCTGCTTAGTATTTCTTAAACAAAATGTACACGCTAAAAAACAACGATTAGTACAATTCACATAACAAGTAACACCTTTTAAATCATCTAATTTCTTAATATCAATATAACTATTTTCAAATAAAGTATATAAAATTACCATTTCATTTTCCCCCTTACAACTCTTTTAAAAATGGTTCAAAACACAACCCCAAATGATTATCAACACCAAGATCTTGACTATATTTAATACACTTTGACGCAAAATCAGTAGCCGCCTTTACACTTTTATAAAAATCCTTTTCTAATAAATATTTTCCCGCAATAACGCCACTAATAACATCACCTGTACCACTACGTTCATCTCCAATTTTTTCCACTTCAACAATACGATAGCTTTCACCTTTTTCATAAACAAAATTAATCAATTTATTTTCAACATTTATTCCTGTTACAACAATCATCTTTGCCCCTTTATCCACTAAACATGCACACATTTTTTCTAACTCATCATAGCTAGGAATTTCATTAGGATATTCAACATCTAAAAGAGCGTATAATTCTGTAAGATTTGGCGTTAAAATTGTTGCATACGGAATCAATTCACACATTTTAGCTTTCATTTGAGGAGTATAAGTTTTATATAATTTTCCATGATCACCCATTACAGGGTCAATTAATACAAATGTATCTTCTCGTTTAAATATTTTGATAAAATCAATTACTATTTCTATTTGTTTACTTGATCCTAAAAAACCAGTTACAATTCCATCTATCTCTAAATTAATCTTTTTATATGTTTCAATATAGTCATCCATCTTATTTGTATAATCATCAAAAAAATAATTAGGATGATACGTATTAATTGATAAAATCGCCGTAGGAATCAAGACACATTCTATTGTCATCGCTGAAATAATTGGTAGTTGGGCTGCAATTGAACAGCGACTATAACCCGTTATATCGTTAATTAAAGCAATCCTTTTCTGTCTCATAAAAACCTCTTCTTTCATTGTCATATATTTTATCATATTTTTTTATTATTTAATCATGTCAGTTTTAATTATTTTTATATGGACAAGTAATATTATTTTTTTGTATAATAATATATACAGAGAAAAAGAAAAGGAGAAACTATGAAAAAATTATTTAAATTTGGGATGGTTATGCTTCTAGCTATTAGTTTAGTGGGATGCGGTAGTGATGATAGCTCAAGTAATGAAAATGAAGATTTATTAAGCGGGAATCATCATGCAGTAATCGATGTTAAAGATTACGGTGTAATTAAAGTAGAATTAAATGCTGATGAAGCCCCAATTACTGTTACTAATTTTGTTAAACTTGCTAAAGATGGTTTCTATGATGGTTTAACATTCCATCGAATTATTGATGGTTTTATGATTCAAGGTGGTGACCCTGAAGGAAACGGTACTGGTGGATCTGATAAAACAATTAAAGGTGAATTCAGTGAAAATGGTGTTAACAATGTTTTAAAACATACTCGTGGAGCTATCTCTATGGCTCGTTCACAAGATTATGATAGTGCAAGTTCACAATTTTTCATCATGCATGAAACTAATGCTTCATTAGACGGTCAATATGCAGCGTTTGGTTATGTATATGAAGGAATGGATGTTGTTGATAAAATTGCTACAAGTGTTCCTGTAACTGATAATAACGGTACAGTTGAAGCACAAAACCAACCTGTAATTAATTCAATTAAAATAATAGATTAAAAAATCAATGACTTTGTCACTGATTTTTTTTATATTTAAAATTCTTTTTTAACGATTGAATAAACAAAATAACTGTAATTACAAATGCACTAAAATCTGCAATTGGTACAGCAATAAATATCCCATCTAACCCTATTAAAGAAGATAATAACAACATTACAGGAATTAAAATAATTATTTGACGTAATAAATTCAAAATACTAGCTACTTTTATTTTTCCGATACACTGAAAATAATTAGCTGCCATAATTTGGATCCCTAATACCGGTAAACAAGCAAACCAAATCATAATTGCTTTAGTCCCTAAAGCAATTACCTCAGCTTCATTATTAAACATTCTAATAATTATATCAGGTAATAACTGTACAGCTAAAAATCCTGCCAATGAAATAATTGTTCCCCCAATTATTGCATACTTTAAAGTTTCAATAACTCGACTAGGCTTATTTGCACCATAATTATAACTAATTAGTGGCTGCTGTCCTTGCATTAAGCCAATTAATGGCATTTGACAAATCGTTTGAAAACTTGTAATAATTCCTACTGTTGATATTGCAACATCTCCACCATATTTACCTAAGTTACTATTTAAAATAAAATTCAAAATACTATTAGCCATCTGCATTAAAAAAGCCGGTATCCCTGTTTTAATAATATCAATTGAATACTGCACCTTCAATTTCAAATGTTTTAAATCTAACTTGATTAATGAACGGTTAGAACACAAATAGCAAAGCTGCCAAATCATACTCAAAAATTGTCCTCCAACAGTTGCAATTGCTGCTCCTTGCATTCCCATATGCATTTTCATAATCAAAATATAGTCAAATAAAATATTAAAACCAGCACCAATTAATTGAGATATCATTGCATTTTTAGGATTCCCCTGAGCTCTAGAAAAATTATTTCCACAAATTGCAATACACTGAAAAACAGCTCCATATAAAATAATCGATAAATAATCATTAGCATACGGCAATACCTCGTTACTTGAACCTAAAATTTCTAAAACCGGATTAATAAATATATTTCCTAATATTGTAAAAATAATCCCAAAAATAATAGTAAGCATTATTGCATTTCCTTGATAAATCGCCGCATGATCTTTCTTCTTCATTCCAAGTGAAATACTAAAGCGTGTCGAGCCTCCTACTCCAACCATTAGTGAGATAGCCATTAATATTAACGTAATTGGATAACTAATTGTTATTCCTGCTATTCCAATTGCCCCCAAGTTAGGAGCATTACCAATAAACATTCTATCTACTACATTATATATTGCATTTACAAGCATCCCAATAATTGCTGGCACACTAAATTCTATTAATAACGGTAATATATTTTTACTTCCCATTTGTTCATCATTCATCTTCATTCCCCCTCTTTAAAATTATTTTTAATTCTAATTACTTATTTTCAACCAGCAAAGTAATACTTTTATTATTTGCAAAGCTTAAATTTACTTAATAATTGTTCTAATCTTTTCTCTATATAACAATTATTATCTATCAATAAAGACAGTCTAGATTAAAATCTAGACTGTCTTTAAAATTAATATGCTTTAGCAAAATAAACAACCTTTTTTGCAGGACGTCCACAAATTGGACAAACATCTCCAAATGCTTCTTCATCTTCTTTAATACAACGACTTGTAGCTCCAGTTTCTTCTTTAATTGTAACTTCACACTCTTCACCGCCACACCACATCATTTTAATATATCCACCTTTAGTTTCAAGAATTTCTTTAAATTCATCATAATTATTAGCTTGGCGGATATTTTCATCACGATGTTTCAAAGCTTTTAGATACATTTCATCATGAATTGTATCTAATAACTGTTTAATTGTATGTTCAAGATTTCCATCTAAAGAATAAACAGCTTTGATTCCATCATTTCTTTTTGCTAGAACACAAACATCATTAGCAATATCCTTAGGTCCAATTTCAAGTCTTAGCGGTATTCCTCTCATTTCAGCATCAGAAAATTTCCATCCTGGTGTTTTATCACTAGCATCAACTTTAACTCTAATTCCAGCAGCTTTCAATCTTTGCTCTAATTCATAAGCTTTATCTAACACACCTTCTTTTTGCTGTTGAATAGGGATAATCATTACCTGAATCGGTGCTACACGAGGTGGTAAAACTAAACCATTATTGTCCCCATGCACCATAATAATTGCACCTAATAAACGTGTTGATACTCCCCATGAAGTTTGATATACATACTCTAATTTATTTTCTTTTGACAAAAATTTCATATCAAATGCTTTAGCAAAACCTTGTCCAAAATAATGAGTAGTTCCTGATTGTAGCGCTTTTCCATCGTGCATTAAAGCTTCAATAGTATATGTAGCTTCAGCACCTGCAAATTTTTCACGTTCTGTTTTTCGACCAGTAATCATTGGAATAGCAAGTAAATCCTTTGCTGTTTCTTCATAAATTTTTAACATTTGTAAAGTTTCATGATATGCTTCTTCTTTAGTTGCATGGATAGTATGTCCTTCTTGCCATAAAAACTCTGAACCTCTTAAAAAAGGACGTGTTGTCTTTTCCCAACGAACAACTGAACACCATTGATTATATAATTTTGGTAAATCACGGTATGAATTTACAATTTTTGCATAATGTTCACAAAATAAAGTTTCTGAAGTTGGACGAATAATTAAATTTTCTTCTAAATTATCCATACCACCTTTAGTTACAACTGCACATTCAGGTGCAAATCCTTCAACATGATCAGATTCTTTTTGTAATAATGATTGGGGAATAAGCATTGGCATATAAACATTTTCATGACCTGTTTCTTTAAAACGTTTATCCATATATTGTTGTATTGCTTCCCACATTGCATAACTGTATGGTCGATATATAATAAAGCCCTTTATACTACTATAATCCATTAATTCAGCTTTTTTACATACATCGGTATACCATTGTGCAAAATCATCTTCCATTGCACATATTGCATCATTTTTCTTATTATTTGCCATTATTTCTCCTCATCTCCTTATAGTCATCGTTTATTTTACTATTTATATCCACATTATTCAATAGAAATATATGTTTCTTTATTCACTCTAGAAAGAATAATTTTATGATCGATTCTTTCTTTTAATTCACTAACATGAGAAATTATGCCAATTAATTTTCCATCTTGCTGTAAATCAATCAAACAATCAATTGCTTGATCTAATGATTGACTATCCAAAGAACCAAATCCTTCATCAATAAATAATGTATTTAACTCAATTCCTCCTGCAAAACTTTGAATCATTTTAGACAAACCTAAAGCTAAAGACAGCGCAGCTTTAAACGATTCTCCTCCAGATAACGTTTTAACATCTCTAAGCATTCCATTTTCTAAATCTAAAACATCTAATTCCAAGCCTTGTTTACTTGCTCCTTTAGAACGATTATCACGTCGATATAATTGATACCTTCCTTGAGACATTCGATTTAATAAGATATTAGCATAAGTTAAAATATTTTCAAAATAAGCAGCTAAAACATATCGTTCAAATGAAATTCGATACTCATTTTTTCCTGATGTTATTTCACTTAAATCTAAATACTGTTGATAAATATCATAGCTATCATTTAATTGTTTATCGATATTTATAATATTTCCAATCGTATTACGCAACGTAATTAATTTTGCTTTTTGTTTATTTAAATCAATTTGCAATTTATTCAACTGCTCTTTTAAACAATCATTATCTTTTTCCATTTGCGTAATATCAATATATTTTATATCTTTTAACTCTTCTTCTAATTCTTTAATTTGATTTTGTAATGTCTCTTTACCAATCAAATAATCATTATATTCTTTTTCTTTATCAATCAATGTATCCAATTGCAATGATAAAGTAACAAATATTTCTTCACTATCAAACAATTTATTAAGTTTATTTTTATAAATAGTTATTAATTTTTGATAATTAATATTTTCATCACTTAACTGTTTATTAATCAACTGCGTATTTGTTTCTAATTGAATAAACTTATCATTCAAACTTCGATAATCATCTTCAAGACGATCAATTAATAAATCTAAATCAATAATTTCTTTTTCATTATCACTGATCATTTTATTAATCTTATCATCACTTAATTCTTTTAAATAAGCCAAAGATTCAATTTTACCAACAACCTGATTCAAAGAAGCCTTATAAAGATCCATCTGCTCAACAGCATCACTTATCTGATTTTCAATTATTTTCAAATCATTACGATGATTATCTAAACTAACCTTTAATTTATTCAAATAAATAATTTCATCATTTAGCTCTTTTGCCCTATCAAACAAGCTTTTTTCTTCTATATTAACACTTCCAAGTACCTTAATAAAAACTTCCTTATCCAACTCTGCTTCAATTCCTAAACGCTTAGAATCACTATTTAATTTATTTTGAAGCAAAGCAATTTCTTGTTTTTTTAACATCAATGTATTATACAGATCATTTCTACGTTCAATACATTTATCAAATGCCTTTTTAGCATTTTTTAAATCCTCTTGATAAACAATCCCTTCATTAAAATCAGCTAAATGAGGGTGATTCAACGAGCCACACACAGGACAAGGCTGGTTTTTTTTCAATTGACTAGCTAAGATTCCTGCCTGACTTAAACGAAAACGATTTTCAAGAGTATCATATTTTACTTTTTCTTCCATATAAATACTTTCTATTCTTTGATATTCATCTTGCAAATCATAATTTTCCTCTTCAGCAAATAATAACTTATCATAATCTTCACTTAATTGATGTACTTGTAATTTATATTGATGAAGTTTTTGATATTCTTTATCAACTAATTTATAATCACTTTTCAATTTGTCTAATTTAGAAACACTATCATTATCACCTTCAATAATTTTTTGATATTTTTTTTGCTTATCTTCTAAACCAACTAACTTGCTTTTAATAATGTTAATTTGTTTGTTTATTGAAGTTTGTTTTGAAATATCTTTTTGATATTCTTGGTATTTTTGTTTTAATTCTTTGTTTTTTTGTAGCTCTAACTGTAATTTAGATTTTTTATTTTGATAAGTAGATTTTTTTTGATATTCTTTTTCTTTATCATGTAATTTTTCTTTGGTTTTTTCTTTTGTAGCTTTTGTAGTTTGATAATCTTTTGATAATTTATCAAGTTTTAATTTGCAATGTACTGTATTTTGATAATCTGTTTGTAAACTCATTGCCTTTTTTAACAAGGCAATATTTTCTTTTAATTCTTGATAATAACTTTCATTATCTAAATAATTATTTAACTTTGTTTTTAAATTATCAAGTTTATTAAGTCTTTGATTATTTAAAATTGTAATATTTAATACTTGATTTTTTTGTGTGTATTTTTCAAACTGTTTTTGATAACTTTTTTCATCATCATCTAATTTCTTTTCAAATTCCTTTAAATAATCATGATAATTATCATCTTCAACATCTAAATTTTCTTTCAATAATTCACGTTGCCTAAATAATACATCATATTTATTACGATATTCTCTTACTTTATCTTTCAATTGTTCTTCTAAATAAACCAGATTATCAGTTTTAAATAAATTTCTTAACACCTTTTCTCGCTCATCACTGCCAGCGTAAATCAACTCTGTAAATTTACCTTGAGCAATCATTGCAATTTGTTTAAATTGTTTTTCATCAATCCCCAAAAGTTCCTTTACTTTTGCATTTACTTCTTTTATACCATCAATAATTTTACCATTAGGTAGTGTTAGTAATGCTGTAGGCATTTTAGGGGTTTTTCTTCCTTCTAAAGTATATTTTGGTGAACGTTTAATCACATAGCGTTGATTATGCAAAGTAAAATCTAAAACCACATACGTTGCAACATCATTTTTAGCACTATTACATCTAAATTGCTCAGCACTACGTTCACTTCCACTAGAAACACCATACAAAGCAAATGTAATTGCATCAAAAATCATCGTTTTACCTGCACCAGTTGGTCCTGTAATCAAAAATAAACCATCTTGTTTAAATATATCAAAATTAATTTCTACAATATTTTGATAAGGACCAAAAGCTGACATTATCAGACTATTTGGTATCACTATCATGTTCCTCCTTTAATATTTCTGTAACTAGTGCTTTAGCGTCTTTATCAAGTTTACTGCCTTTAATTTTTTCATAAAATTGTTCAAATAATTCAAGTGAGGAAAGTTTTTCAAAGCCAATATCAGCTTTAGTATTATTTGTAAGTTGTTTTGAAATTAAATTGGGATATGTTATTTGTAAGACATTTTCATATTTTTTTCTTAAATAATCGATAGCGTTAGGTACAATTTTTGTATCTAACAATTCTATTGCAATAAAGTCATTATGATTATTATCATAATTCATTACCTCATTAAAATATCCTGTTATTTTTATTAAATCTTGTTTTGGTTTCAACTCAACTAATTGATAAGTTACTTTTTTATTAGCTATTGAAACATCAACAATACTCTTCTTTTGTTTAACTTCATCAAAAGAATAGCGCATTAAACTACCACTATATCGAATGGTTTTATAAGAAATTTGTTGCGGTGCATGGATATGACCTAAAGCAACATAATCAAATTGCTTAACTAACGAAACATCAATAACTTCACTACCACCCACACTCAATATAACTTCACTTTCACTTTTTATAACCTCTTTATTACCAGCAATAAATTGATGCGTAATTAAGACATTGGTTTCATCAGGATTGATTGTTTGTCTTTTCATATAAGCTGTAAATGCATCTTGATAAGTAACAATGCTTTCATCATTATATAAATAACGAAGATATGAAGGTTTAAAAAATGGTAATAAATAAAAATTAACTCCATCAATTACAATTGGTTTCATTTTTTCTTGAACAAAAGCTTCGATATATAATCCTTTGTGCTTTAATAATCCACTTGCAAAAGATAACCTTGTAGCACTATCATGATTTCCAGCAATCATCAACACTTTTTTATGATGCTTTAATATTAATGAAGATAAAAAATCATTTAAAGCCTCGATCGCTTCATTACTAGGTATACTGCGATCATAAATATCTCCAGCCATAATTAAAACATCAATATCATTATCAACTAAATAATCAATTATTTGATTCAATAAATCAACTTGTATTTCCAGTAAATTCTGCTGAAACAGTAATTTACCTAAATGTATATCACTAATATGTAAAAATCTCATTTCCTACCTTCCTAACTCTAATAAATATACTTCTTTTTCAATTTCATCTTCATCAAAATCTTTTCTTAATTCCTTTGGAATCATCACAGTTTGTAAATACTTAGCATGTAATTTTAAAATTGTTTTCTTAGATGCAAAATTATCCGGAGAACATGTTATTATTAACTTATCAAACCCCAACAACAACGCTTCTTTTTTTAATAACATTACTGCTTGATAAGCATAATTGTGTCCTCGATATTGTTTATCAATACTATAACCAACATGACCATCATAATAGCGCTCTTCAAGTGTTCCTTTACGTAACACTACTTTTCCAACCATCTGATTATTTACAACTATTTGATAAATATAATAAGGTTTCCAACCTTTTGGTAAATCTTTATCTACATATTCTTGTCTAATAAGCTTCATTATAATCACCTTGTTTCATTATATCACATTCTTATAGCCATCATAAATAAATTTAGTTATTTTATATGTATAATTAAAATATCTAAACTCCTTTTTACATCAGTATCTTTACGATATATTATAATGTCATAATTCACTTTTTTATAATCATTTAATTATAAAATGATAAGCCGTATTTTCTTGTTTAAATATAAATTTTCATTAACATCTATTCAATTTATAACATATATTTAAAAAATAGCACCTAGATTAATCTAAGTGCTATGTCCTAACAAACACGTCCGTAAAGCTCATCAATAACTGCAATTGCTTTATCTTTAAGCATTTCTTCAAGTGTACTAACAGCTTGAATTGTATCAGCAACAGATTCATTGACACTCAAAAGATCATCAACACATTTTGCTTCACAAACTACCCTTTGAATTTTTTCCCCCTCAGCATTTAAGATATGTGCTAATGCTGCCTCTTGTAATGCAATTGATTGTAATAAAGATGTTAAAGCACTTTCTTTTTTTATTGGCATACAATCAATTTGTGGCATTCCCATTATTATATAGTTAGCTCCTAATATAATTTATGTTCGAATAAAATAAGATTACAGGCAAGTGTTTACATTTATTTAAAATTAATTTACAAATAACAATTACATGTTAAAATATTAAACAAGGAGAATAGTATGTTAATAAGTGTAAAAAATTTATCTAAAACAAATGGAATTAAAAAAATTGTCGATGAAGTTTCTTTTTCAATTGAAGAAAATGATAAAGTTGCTTTAATTGGCGTCAATGGTACTGGAAAAAGTACATTACTAAAAATACTTGCAAAACAAGAAACATATCAAGGTGAAATTATTCAAAAAAAAGATATTACAATTTCATATTTACCACAAAACCCTGATTTCAATGAAAATAATACTGTAATAAAACAAGTCCATGATATCATTGATCAAAGTAAAGTAAATGAATATGAAATTAAAGCAATATTAAATAAATTAGGAATAACTAATCACCAACAGTTAATCAAACAATTATCTGGCGGTCAACAAAAAAGAGTTGCACTTGCAATTACTTTATTAAAACCATGTGATTTATTAATTCTTGATGAACCTACCAATCATCTAGATAATGAAATGATTGAATATTTGGAAAAATATCTAATCAAATTCAATAAAGCAATTTTTATGGTTACTCATGATCGCTACTTTTTAGAAAGAGTTACTAATAAAATTATTGAAATCGATCGATGTAAAATATACGAATATGAAGCTAATTACTCTAAATTTCTTGACTTAAAAGCTAAGCGTGAAGAAGCGGCACTTGTAAGTCAACGCAAAAGAAAATTATTTTTAAAAAAAGAACTCGAATGGATTAGAGCCGGAGTACAAGCTAGGAGTACTAAAAGTAAAGAAAGAATTCAACGTTTTGAGCAATTAAATAGTATTGATGATATTCAAACTGTAAATAAAGTAGAAATGATCAATGTTACTTCAAGGCTTGGAAAGAAAACAATTGAACTTAAAAATATCAGCATCCAATTTGATAATTTAATTTTATTTAATAATTTTTCTTATTTATTTAAACGTACTGATCGTATTGGAATTATTGGTGTAAATGGTTGTGGTAAATCTACTTTATTAAAAATTATCGCAAAAGAACTAAACCCTACTCATGGTGAAGTTATTTATGGTGATACTGTTAAAATAGGATATTTTAAACAAACTTGTGATGATCTAGATGAAAATATGCGTGTTATTGATTTTATAAAACAAACGAGCAATAATTTAAAAACCCTTGAAGGTACATTTAGTGCAAAACAGATGTGTGAACGTTTTTTATTTGATTCATCATTGCAACATACATATATTTCTAGATTATCTGGTGGCGAAAAAAGACGTCTTTATTTATTAAATATTTTAATGCAAGCTCCTAATGTTTTATTATTCGATGAACCTACTAATGATTTAGATATTACAACTTTAGCCATTTTAGAAGATTATCTAGATAGCTTTAATGGCATTATTATAACTGTTTCTCATGATCGTTATTTTTTAGATCGAATTTGTGATAGCTTATTTATCTTTAAAGATAAACAGATTACTTATTGTAATGGTGGCTATAGTAGTTATCTTGATATTAGTAATTCTGTTTCTAAAACTAAGGGCGATGGGGCATTAAGATATAAAGAGCAAAAGATGTTACAAAAACAACAACAAATAAAATTAACTTCTAAAGAAAAACAAGAATTAGAAACAATGGAAGATATTATTTTAGACTTAGAGCAACAGATTGAAATAATTAATAATCAAATGAATGAATATCAAGATGATTTTAATAAATTAATTGAATTATCAAACTTACGTGATGATTTAGTTAAACAACTAGATTCAAAAAATGAACGTTGGTTAGAATTATTAGAAAAACAAGAAAAGAGCCAACTAGGCTCTTTAAAATAAAACAGTTTATCTTTTAATAATTTCTACTACTTCTAAATGTAGTTGATAATCATCTAAATATAGTCCTCGCTCTTCATACTCAGCTTCCCCAGTTTGATTATCATAAGGATCTTGGCGAATAAACTTTTTAGTTGGAAATAAATCAAATTGATAATCGCTGTTAGCAGGCATTCTAAATGGATCTAAGTGTCCAAAATAATATTGCCATCTTTCCATATCGCCATTTCGATAAGCACTGCCACCAAATGAACAATCAGCATATAACCAACCATATGGCGCTACATAAAATCTTGCCCAATCATGATTGCCAATATCATATGGTGTCACATATAGACCAGCTTGCCATGTTGCAGGAATACTTACACATCGACATAAAGTAATAAATAATAATGCTTGTATCCCACAATCACCTTTACCACCTAACGCTCCATATTCAGGAATATTTGGAATAGTATAATAGTTACGAACAAATGAATATGTAACATGCGTTGTAATATATTCATATATTAATTTAGCCTTGATTAGATTATTTGTCTCATCTTTAACTATTTCTTTTGCAAGTTCTTTGATATATGGTGTAAAGACGATATGTGGTGCTTGTTCATGTAAATAAAATGTTGGTTGACTTTTAGAAACTTTATTTACATCAAGGTCAACATACTCAATTGTATTATCGTATTCATATTCAACATAATATTCTTTTTTATCACCTTCAAAATAGATTGTTCGTTGAGGATAATCTCCATTATTTAAACTCTTATATTCAGGAATTGTTTTTAATAACTTAAAATTACTTACTTGACAGTTCTCTAGTGGCAAGGGTAAATGTACTCTTGCTTTTTTTGGTACTTCATCATTTAAAATAATTCCCGTCTTTAAATGAAAATGATATGTTAGTCTCCCTTTTTCTTTTATTTCATGCATAGTATCATTCAATAATTTAAAATTATTTTCTCTACTTTCAATTTCATTTTTATTTCTTAATCTTTTAACATAATCATTTCTTGTCTTTAAAATATTATCAAAAAAATCACTTCTAAATTGAGGTTTACCATTTATAAATATCCATTCCACTGCATTTTCATCTTGTAGTTGAATTAACTCTTCTTCTTTAAAATCAATAAATTTATCACAACAAATATCCAATGCTTCTTGATAAGATAACGGATACTCTTTTGGCATTCTTTTAATTATTTCTTGTTCATGAATCAATCTCTTTTTTAATCCAATAGAAATATCTTTTGATAATTTCATCTCGATGATTTTATTCATTCTTTCAAAATCACCAAACCATTTTAATTTTAATAATTCTTCTGGTAACGGTACCTGTAAATATTTCAAATCATCAAAACTATATTCTTCCATTTTATTTCCCCCTATAAATACCAGGATATAATATCATCTCCACGTAAAAATCCTAATTTTTCATGGAATCTTATTGAAACATCATTATTAATTTCTACTTGAAGATATATATCTTCTTTAATTTTTAACAATCGATCAATTAAATATGTTTCTAATGCCGTGCCAATTTTCATTCGACGATAGTTTTTAAGCACTTCTACAAAACCAATCGTCCCTTCATCATGAATCCCCGCAAAGCCAACGATTTTATTTTCAATAAAAGCTCCCACAAATACATTAGCATCAAGTCGCTTTTGCAGATATTGATGATCGACCGGAGCTAAATAATTTTGTTTAATAAAACTTAGATATTCTATCCCAATTGGTTTTATTATTATTTCTGATGATATTGTAACACATTTTTTTAAATAACTATATTGATAAGCGATAATTTTAGGTTCTAAATTAAAGTTTTCTTTGAGCAACTGATCATAAGAGCTATTATGAATTACAAATTTTAAATTACCAGATAAACTATTTAAAAAATCAATTACCTCTTTTTGTTTACCTTTAATAAAATAAATACCATTAAAATAAAAAACCCATAATTTCATATCAAATTCAATAACTTTAGCACCATGTTTATAAATATAAATAAAATCCACATTATTCAAATAATCTTCATTCAATTTTTCTATTATTTTCATCTTATTTTTCCTTAACAAAAGCAGAAAAGAGTCCTCTTTTCTGCTTTTAACTATTTAAATCTTTAAAAAACGTCTAATTGAAACAAAACTTCCAAATAATCCTACACCAGCACCTAGACCTACTAATACTAGCGAAAAATCACGAATAAATGGCATAGGTTCTTTTAATGATAACATTGCAGACATAAACATCCCTCCAACATAATCATAAATCATACCATACCCAAATACTAATACAATAACTGGAATTATTGCCCCAATCAAACCAATCAGCATTCCTTCAAGCATGAATGGAATACGAATATACCAGTTACTTGCTCCAACCATTCGCATAATACTGATTTCAGTCTGACGTGCAGTAATTGTAATTTTAATTGTATTTGCAATCATAAACAAAGCAACCACTGCTAAAGCAACAACAAAAATTGTCCCACCAGTTCTAATTGTTTGTAATGTCTTTACCATATCTTGAGTGGATTCACCACCATAATTGACAGTATTAACTCCTGCAATACCACTAATTTTATCAGAAATATTAGCTAATTTTGAAGCATCCTTAGCTTCTACTTCATAAGCAGCACCTAATGGGTTATCATTTCGATAAGATTCAAACAAACGGCCCCCATCTTCACCTTGTTTATCAATTAATTTATCTAATTCTTGATCCTTGGTAAAAAAAGTTACTTTTTCTACTCCCTTAATACTTTTGATTTCATCACCAATTGCTTGCTCTGTCGCACTATCAATATCACGTTCTAATTTAACATAAATACGTACACCCTCTTCAATGCTTGAACTCATATCCTGAACATTCAAGGCAAGTACTCCAATTACTCCAATCAATAATAAAGTAATTGTAACAGCAAAAATTGAAGAAATTGACATCACGCCATTACGCCAAATATTTTGAAACGCAGTTTTTAAATGTTTCGGAAGATTTTTTACACAACTAACTAACTCATTCATTAAATTTCATAACCTCCCAAACTTGTATCCGCATTAACACATCCATCTTCAATTAAAATAGTTCTCTTTTTATGTTCTTGTACTATTTTACTATCATGAGTAACTACTAACACGGTTGTATTTTGTTTTTCATTAATTCGTTCAAGTAAACTAATAATTTCCTTTGATGTCTCAGGATCTAAATTTCCGGTTGGTTCATCTGCAATTAACACTTTAGGTCTATTTACAATAGCTCTTGCAATAGCAACACGTTGTTGCTGACCACCTGATAATTCATGTGGAAAAGAATTCACTTTATCTTCAAGACCAACCAATTCCAATGTAGCTCTAACTCTACGACGGATTTCTACTCTAGGCGTATCAATCACTTCCAATGCAAAAGCTACATTTTCAAAAACAGTTTTTCTAGGTAATAATCTAAAGTTTTGGAATACTACCCCAATATTTCGACGAAAATAAGGTACTTTACTATTTTTTATTTTAGATACATCTTGACCAACTACTTCAACTTTTCCTTTAGTTGCTTTTTCTTCACGATACAACAATTTAATAAAAGTTGATTTACCTGCACCTGTACTTCCGATAACATACACAAATTCACCTGGTTCAATTGTAAGATTCATATCATTTAAAGCTCTTACTCCAGTTTTATATATTTTTGTTACATTCGTAAGTTTTATCATATATTTTGCCGCTTTTTCGACTGTCTCCTTTCCTATCTATCTAAAGCATTATACTTAAAGTATGTTAATACTTCGTGAACCATTATAGCATATTTTAGTAAATAAAGGGGACAAATCTCAATATTTTTATGCTACAATAAAATTAAATCAAAATCATAAAAAGAAAGGAGGTCAACTATGACAGAAAAAAACTGCCCAGTCTGCAACCACATTTTAAAAGATAATTGTTTTATTAAAGATAGTGGGGTAGCATCTTTAAGTTACTTAGAATTAATCATTAAAGATGATAATTTAAAAAAAACAACTCATGAATTAAAATGTCGTTACTGTCCTAATTGTGGTCATGTAGAATTATTTATTGATTTAAAATAACAAATAAAAACAGAGTCATCTGATCCGGTCCCAGTCAAGTGGACACACAAAATAAATAAAATTTATGACCCAATCGGTTCATTACTCTGATTGGGTTTTTAAGTTGTTTAGTAATTCAT
>JAGZCC010000036.1 GCA_018369555.1 Thomasclavelia spiroformis | reverse complement strand
AAAATCAGCTATAGAATTTCTTAAAAAATCAGGATTTGACGTTTCTAAATTAACTAAACTATAATATTCATTTATTCTATTTTTTCTAAATAATTTAAAATTGTTTTTAAGTTTGTCTTTTTTTGCGTTTTTGATTCTTTTTTGTTTCACACTTCTTTCCTCCTTCTTTCCCTTCTATAATTATATTGTGACATAAACCTAAATTATTGCAACAATTTTTGTAAGGGCATACATTAATGTATAAAAAAATACCTCAGGCTTTCCTGAGATATTTTAAGTTCATTTATTTTCTATCTTTTAAATTTTTATTTGCAACAGTTTGAATACTTCCTATAATAGTTGATCCTTCTTCAACCATAATTTTAGCAGAAGTTGTATTACCATCTAAAATAGATGTTCCTTTTAAAGAAACTTTGTTTTCAGCAACAATGTTACCTTTAATTTCACCTTCTAATACAACATCACTACTATTTACATCACCTTGTAAATTAGTTACTCCTAAAATATTAACCATTCCCTTACAAGCAACATTTCCAATAATTGTTGCATCAATCGTAGTCAATGAATTAGCATTAATATTTCCTTTAACATTTCCTTTAATTGTTACACTCTTATTACACTTAATATTACCTTCTACACTTCCTTCAATTTGTAAATCAGCTTTACAAGTAATATCTCCATTAATTTTTGTTCCATTAGAAATAACTGTTGGTGCATATTCAGGTTCAACATTTGGTTGATTAACAGATGTAGCTGGTTTTGATGTTTCTTCTTTAAAAGTTTTGACTTGCACTTTTTTTTCAACTTTTACTTCAGTTGGTTTTACTACTTTTGTAGGATTTACTGAAGCTGTTGGTGTTGCTGGTTTAACTTTAACATCAACTGAAGCTTCATCTTCTTCATCTTCATCTTCTTCAACAAAAATAGTTTTATTAATTATATCTTTAATTCTACTTTTTTTATTCATTATATAAGTCCTCCTTTTATCATCATTTAAAACAAAATTTTACAGATAACAACATCTATATGAATACTAACAAAATACATTTATAATGTCAATGTCGCTATTCAATTATAACACACTATTAGACACTATTCACCATAATATTTATTTTTAACATATATTTTCAATAAAAGAAAATTTAAATATATTTTAATTATTAATTTCATCAAATTAATAATAACAAACCACCGGACAATTTATTTCAATATTATTGTATAACTGAGCTGCTACATTAGTAGGTAAGTTAATACAACCATGGGAACCATTATTCATATAAATCGTTCCACCCCATTTACTTCGCCACGAAGAAGAATCATGTAAACCAATTCCTTTATTAAATGGCATCCAATATGAAACAGGTGTTTCATATGGCCATGTACCATCTGGCAATTTTGTCCCTCTTAAAACCCGATTACGTTCCTTATTATAAAGATAATAAGTACCAGCTGGAGTCCTTCTATCAGGATTATTATAAGTTCCTGAAACAATATCCGATTCTAAAAGAATTTGACCATTTTTATGATACCACATATGTTGGCCTTTTAAATCAATTTCAACAAAAGTATTACCCAAACCTCCATTATCAACTGATGCTTCTTTACCTACTGTAACAGGAGTTCGAACCCCTATTTTATTTGCATAAATATCTTTCAATAATTCTGAAATTTCTTTACTATTTTGTAACCTCAAACCATAATTACCCCCACTAACGGTGATAGTTCGATTATTGGCCCCTACAAAAGTTCTTGTTTCACCTACACTATTTATTTTTTTAGCTAAAGAGTTTACAAATTCTGTAGCTTTTTTCTTAAAAATACTATCATCACGATAATATTTTCCAGTTTCATCAACTGATAGCCATGTGATTAATTCATTTCCATCTAAAACAATATCACCTGATCTTGTTTTATAGGTAATAACTGCTGAAGCATATTGATTGGCAGCTTGACATTGCTGTTGAATCAATTCATCACTAGCTTTGACATTTGGATCAACATAACAATTACTTTTATCCAAATCAAGGACTTTATTTCCTTCACTAAACGCTAAAATAACTGCTTTACTTGCTTTTTCTAAATCAACCGTTGATCCCACTACTTCATTTTTAATTACAAATTTATTATCTATATACTCTATCTTAGCATTTTCAGGTGGTATTTGTGCTGCTGTTTGTAAATGCTGTAAAGAAACCAATTTTTCCTTTAAAACATTTTCATCAACTAATGCTAAATTATTAACCGTATGACTTTGTTTCGAAAAGAAAGCTTGAATCCATTTAAAAGAATTTTGTCCTTCTAATACACTTTTAACATTATTATTTTCATTATACTTAACCTGTAGATCCTCTCCGGATAGCTGTTCAACATTTCCATCTCTAAATCGTAATTCTAATGTATAATCATCAATCGTTTTAGCAAGTTTTTTATCAGCCATATCTACTGTTAATCCACTTACATCAAGTCCATTAATATATGTTCCTCTTAAAAACTTATCATTAAAATAGAAACTTCCAATAAAATAAATAAAAACAATTGCTATTATTAACGATAAAATAATAATAAACTCTTTTCTTACTTTTCTTCTCTTTTTCTTACCCGCAATTACATCACCTTTACTCATAAATACCCTCTTACTTCTTTAAAATTCTCTTTAATTCCCTAATATTCTATCATCTTACTTCCAATTTATCTAGTAATTTATCATTCCGCCATTAATTGTCCTAAAATAGCTACCCCTTTAATAATCTGTTGATCACTTGGCATAGAAAAATTCATTCTAAATGATTGACATGCCTTACTATCATCATCCAAAAATGCATTTCCTGGGACAATTGCAACTTTATGTTCAATCGCCTTTTTAACAAAACTTGGCATATCAATTCGTTTAGGTAAAGTAATCCAAATAAACATCCCACCATCAGGTATTGTCCAAGTACAATCTTTACTAAAATTTTTTTTCATTTCCCGTAACATTAATTCACATTTATTTTTATATACCATCTGTAACTTCTTTAAATGTTCGTTCATATCTGTTTCATGTAAAAAATGTGCCATAACTTTTTGTGCCCAAGCGTTTGTATGAACATCACTTGTTTGTTTGGCAACCGTACATTTTGCCATAAAATCACGATGACCAATCATAACTGCAACCCGCATCCCTGGTGCAATTATTTTAGAAAAACTAGCTGCATATACTACTAACCCTTCATCATCTAATGACTTAATAGAAGGTATAGCTTCATTTTTAAATCTTAAATCACCATATGGGTTATCTTCTAAAATTAATACCTGATATTTTTTTGCCAGTGCATATATTGCTTTACGTTTTGCATACGATGTTGTAATTCCAGTTGGATTTTGAAAGTTTGGAATTAAATAAATAAATTTAGGTTTTTTTGGTTGATTTAAAACTTCCTCTAATTTAACTAAATCAATCCCATCATCTTCCATTTCAATTCCAATTAATTTTGCACCATTACTTTTAAAAGCATTTAACGCACCTAAAAAACTAGGATTTTCACAAACTACTAAATCACCTTCATCACATAAACATTTTGCCATAAAATCCATAATCTGTTGCGATCCAGAAGTAACCATTATTTGATCATACTCTTTTACAATTTTTTCATTTCGTGATAAAAATTTAATCGCTTCTTGCTTAAAATCAATATCTCCTTCACTAATACCATATTCTAAAATTGAATTTGGATCATTATTAAAAATATCATCACTAATTTCTTTTAATTTTTTGATTGGAAACGTTTCACTAGCCGGATTACCTCCTCCAAAGCTAATAATTTGTGGATCATTCATCATTTTTAAAATTTCTCTAATTGTTGATGCTTTTACTCCACTAATTCGTTTTGAAAATTCAAATTCCATTTTTTACCCCCCTTTATACGTTTTATTATAAACTAAACATTTATTAATGCAAAGCACTATAATTTAGTTTATAATAATAAAAAGTTAGTTTCTAAATAGATTAAAAGAAAGGAAAAGTATATCAATTATGATATATCAAAATATTTTATGCAAGTTTTATTTTTAGTTTTACATAAAGTAGAAAAACTAGATGATTTATTAGTTGTTCTACAGAATAATGGTATTACCGGTGGTACAATTATTGAAAGCAAAGGAATGATTAATACATTGAAAAGTAATAATAATTTTATCATTGAATCTCTAAAAATCTTTTTAGAGGATCCCCGTGAAGCTAGCAAAACTTTATTTTTTATCTTAGAAAAAGAAAAGGTAGAAATTGCACGAAAAGTAATTAGTGAAACACTCGGTGGCATCAATAATCCTAACACTGGAATTATGTTTGGTTTTGATTTAGCTTTTGTAGACGGTTTAAATAATTAATAAACATCCCCTATTATTTAACTATTCAAATAATAAGGGGTATTTTATTACTATAGTTTTTTTTACTTTGAAATTTTAAAATATATTATAATCGTTAACAGTGTAACTAGCATCTCAGTTAACGGATATGAAAGCCATACCCCATTTATTTCTAAAATATCAGCTAAACAAATTGCAACTGGAACAATTAAAAATAAACCTCTTAATAATGAAATAAGCTGTGATGGCAAAGGATTTTCAATAGATGTAAAATAAATCGACATAATAATATTATAACCTGCAAAATGTAAAGCAAGAAAATATAAACGTAAACCAACTTCAGCAACTACTTGTAATTGATTATTATATTCACTATTAAACAACGATACAATTTGTTTATTATAAACAAATATAATCACATATAAAATAATTGATAATATAGACATTAAAGATATTGCATAGTGTAAAATCTTTTTAACATTAATTCCATTACCTTGTCCATAAAAGCTACTTAATAAAGGTTGAATTCCCTGAGCAATTCCTGTAAAAATAGCTATCACCACTAATGATAAATTTGCAATGATACCATATGCCCCAACACCAATATTTCCTAAAATCTTAAGAATAATTATATTAAAAACAATAATTACAATTCCTGAAGAAAGTTCGGTAACAAACGATGAAAATCCTAATACTACAATTGACTTAACTTGTTGTATTGATAATTTTGTTTTTATAAAATGAAAGTTATTTTTCTTTTTATAAATATGCATACTTAAAATTAATAACCCAATAATCGGTGCAAACCCTGTTGCTAAAGCTGCCCCAAAAATTCCCATATTTAAAGGAAAGATAAATATATAATCTAGGACTATATTACACATGCTACCTACTAACATTGATAGCATTGATAATTTAGGTGAGTTATCATTTCTTATAAAACAAACAAATATATCATTTAAAAGAAATGCTGGAGAAAAAAATAGTAACGTCATTAAATATTTCTTTGTCATTGCAAAAACACTTTGATTAGCACCTAAAAAAGCCGTAATTGTATCTCCAAACAATATCGCAGCAACAATAAACAAACAAGAAAATATAAAAGATATTAAAACTGTTGTTGTAAATATTTTATTGGCTCTTTTTAATTTTCCTTGGCTATTAAAAATAGTATACTTAGTAGCCCCACCAATTCCTAACATCAATCCAACACCACGAATTAAACTATAAATTGGAATTACAAGATTTAATGCAGTTAACCCATTAATTCCTAGTCCATTAGAAACAAAAAATGTGTCTGCAAGAATATAACACGATAACCCAACCATCCCTAAAATATTTAGACTTGTATACATGAAAAATTCTTTTTTTAAATATCTTTTATCCATTAGCTCCTCCTTAAAATAAAAAACGTTTATATTTTGTATCTTCAAAGGCCTACGATACAAAAATAAACGTCTAAATCTTTATCCGGCGATAAATTATTCCTTATTTAACCAGCAAATATTTTACTACTCATTAATCAAAAGGTCAAACACTTTTTATTACCACTGTAACATTGTCATATATGTATCAACACTTGACAATGCTTTTTTATATTCATTAAATTTAACCATCTTTTCCTTTCTTCCATCTATTGAAGCAATATAAACACTATTATATTCCTCCTCTAATAATAACGATTGTTTATAATAATCAATTTTTGCATTAACAATTCGATACATTTCATTACCTTCATTATCTTTATATAAAGCAATATCACCAACTAACACCAGAACATAAGCTTCATGAGTTGCCTTTTCACTGTTATTATTCAATAATGGTGATTGATCATCCGGTGGTAATAACTGCATAATTTTTTTCAAATTTTGTTTTTTATCAATCTTATAACCTAATATTTCTTCACCTTTTTGAATATCCATTGTAATTTCTTGATATCCTTTATGATAATTTTTATCTGAAATCAAATCTACTAATTCAACTTTCAAAACTTGATTTTCAACTACTAATGAACTTAACTGCTCACTATCAACTTCCGGTTTTTCTATTTTTTTATCATCATACTTCATTATTATAAAAACTAAAACAACTAAAGTAATTAAAATGACTGAGTACATTAATATTATTGCATTTTTTGATAACTTAAGTGATTTTTTAGCCATATTTATCCTCCCTATAATTATATTATATAACATCTCAACTACAAAATCTTACAAATTTAAACATTTCTTGCTTAAAGTAAAAGATAGACATCTGTCTATCTTAATTATAAAACTTTTTCTAATCTACTAACAATTTCACCTTCAGGCACAAATCCTGTAATTTGATCTACCGCTTTACCATCTTTAAAAATAACTAAATTAGGGATTGCTTGAATACCATAACGACCTGCTAAATCTGATGAAACATCAACGTTTACTTTATAAAAAGTAACTTTATCCATTTTTTCTGATAATCCTTCTAATACAGGAGCTAACATTTTACATGGCCCACACCAATCCGCATAAAAATCAACTAATACAATACCACTGGCAATTGCATTATCAAATTCATTACTATTTAATATTTTCATTTTATTCACCTCTACTTACATTATGCCGATTATTAAAATAATTACAACTAATTTGCTTTTATTTTATTAATTTCTTTTATTGCAAGAGCAATTGGATCATTTGAATAACACCAAAATGTTTTAATAGTTTCATTTTTAACAACATTAATATTAGTATATACAGATGCATACTCTATCTTATTAAGTAATGTTTGATCATTTTTAAAATCATTTAATTTAGTTTTTAAAATACTTTTAAAAAGCTCAATATCTTCAATAAAATATCCAGTATTTTCATCATAAACTTCCAATTCAATATTTTGATCAAGAGCTTTTAAAAGCCGATAACTTTCACTTAACCAACTTTTCAATAAATTATCATCTATTTCATTAAGTACATTATTAAAAGTTTTTTGATTGACATCATACTGTCTAACTACTTTAGCATTATTTGTATAATATGTAACATTAATTTCATAATTTCCATCTTTAGAAGTTAATAATTGCTGATGAATATTAACGATTTTATTAATACTTTGTTGATCTTTTAGAATAATATTTTGACTATTTAACATTGGATTAATTGCAACTGCCTTAATTGATCTAGGAATATAATTTTCAATATAATCCATTGATGTAAAAAAGATACATGTTGTAATAATACTTATTACAATTGTTTGAAGTACATATAAACCATATTTGATCTTACGATAACGAATAAATTGAATTATAAAAACAACAATTAACGTAATAATAACATTTAAAGCCATAAATTCTTTTACTGTAACATAGCTCATGCCAATAATAGCTAAAATCCCCCAGGAAATACTAACAATAATCAATAAAACAATTACATTAGCAACAAACTTATAACTGAAACCATGATAATTATTTTCAAGTCTACGATATTTACAAGCACATACAGCTAAAAATAAAATAATTAAAATATAACTTAAATACGCTAAGATTTCTTTTAAATCAATTACATTTTTTATATCAGTAATAAATCCAACAAACGGCAATAGATATTTCACCAAATTTAACGATAACCCATCAAATATTACACCACGTATATATGTAGTAAAAATACCAGACAAACTTAAATATAAAACTACCGGAATTAAAATAATCGCTAAAAGTAAAATTATATTAGTAATAAAAGAAGTTGTACAATACGCTGTTAAATTCACCAAACTATAATAGATAAAAACTAACAATAATAAATTTATACAATTTAATTTCATTATCCAACAATATATTATTGCAGGAATAATTAAACAAATAATTCCACTCAAATAATGAACAATAAAACCTTGAATCCTTGTTAAGGGTAAAGAATTAAAATGAGTTTGTTTCGTTGAATTAAACAAATATTTAAGATTAATCATAGGAATAATCAATGAAAAGATAAAAACAGTTAAATAAAACATTATTTTTATAACATCTTTTTCAAAAGACATTATTCCTATCAAATAATCCAATAAAAGACAGCAAATAAAAATAACCATAACATGCTTTAACTGCTTTAAATCATTTTTAAACAAATTAAACATTCTATTCGCCTCCCCTAATCGAAGCAATAACAATTTTATTGCCAACTTCTTTTAAATCAACAATAATCTTACCACTATAACTATCATCTTTACTTGTTGCTGATAATTCTAGTAAATAACTTACTTGAGTTTCATTAAAATCAATGATTTGATATTCACTCAAATACAAATCATTAATATTTTTAATCTTATAATTTTCTTCAATATAATTTTTAATCAAACTATTACTAATATCTAAATAATTATTTTTATCATCTATAAATTCATTACACTTATTAATTAATTTAGTTTGACTACTACATTCATTTATAATAAATTCTTTAACTTCATCATTATCTTTAATAAAATAGCTTTTACCTTCAAAATTAAACAAATTAATAACATCTTCATTAAAATAATCTTGAATTTTTAGACTTTGATCATTACACATCTGATAGAGTTTACTTATCTGATTAGCATTCAAATAATAAATCTTATCACCAAAATAAACATTTAAATATTTTTCATTTTCAAAATTTCCAACTAAATCATTAAAATAATCATTCTCTCTTTGATTAAAATATTCAATAATTCCCTCTTTTGTAAAAGTATAAGTAGCTATATTACCACTAGAATCATTATAAATATCCAAAGAAAGTAAACTCTGCTCATTATAACCATGATACTTTTTAATATTTTCACGATTATTATCCAACCAATTAACTATATCTTTCAAATCAGTATCTTTAAACTCAATCCCCCCATAACCACTATAATTATCATATATCGTTCCCGTAGCATTTGAATCTTTTAAAACACTTCTAATACTACGTTCATAAATATTATTTGCAACAAAATAATTTGTCAAAAAACTCACTACTAATATCACTGCATAAATAACTATTTTACGATAGATATATTGATTTTTAAAAATTGTTTCAATAATGATTCCAACAATTATTCCAACTATTAAATATATTAATAATAATAAAACAATCCCTCTACTTCCCAAAGAAATATCTAATTTTCCTAGACAGACAATTAAATAAAATACAAGAGTTGTAACTGCTAAAGTAACACCTATTTTAAAAAGTAAAATAATCTTATTATAAACAAGGGGTTCTCCAATATACTCATCATCACGATTTTTATAAACAAAATAGCTTAATCCAAAAAATATCAGTGCAATCAAACAATGAAAAAAAACAGTTAAATTGCCATTTTCTATATACTCCATTGCTGAAACAATAGGAAATAACCAACTACTATACTGTAATACTAAATCAGTTTGACAAGGAACTAAATATTTTGTAAATAATATTAAACTAATTAAAATAATTACCGGAAAAGTATAACCAAAAATACTAAAAACAACTTGTCCTAAACGACTACCGGCTATACTTGAAAAAAGGAAAACAATTGTATAATAAATAAATAATAAAACAAAAATCATTAAAATAAATCGACAATTAGATAACATTAACGACTCAAACAAATATGGATGGCCTTGAGCAATTAAACTTAATAATATTAATCCAATTCCCTCGATCAATAAAGTTACTAAAACAATTAAATAACCTGATAAATAATTAGTAAACCAAATACACTTAGTATCTAAAGGTAACGATTTTAATAAAGTTGATTTGATTTTATCAATAAAATACCCTTGTATAACACATGGATAAGCTGTTGTTAAAATGATTGAACTAAATACAAAAACAACCACACATACATATCCTATGCTAGATTCAATGATACTTAAAATAAAAAAACCTAAAAATATTAATAAAGATACTTTAGAAATAATTAAATTGCTTTTGATAGTATTTTTAAATAATGGCAAATTAAACCATGAGTTCTTTAAATTCATCATAATCCCCTTTCATCGTATACAAGAAGATTTCTTCAAGAGAAAGTGACAGCGTTTCATTAACAAGTGGATTATACTTAGAAACTATTCCATTAATTTCTTCATACTCTCCTACTACAATCAATGTATGAACCCGACCTATCATCTGATGAGATAAAATATTCAATTCTTTTTCTAATAAATACATATCTTTCCCCATCTCTAAAACAATTTGTAATTTATGATAATCCTTTTTTAATTCATCTAAGGATTTTTCAAAAACAATCTTTCCTTCATCAATTAATGCAATATGATCACACATACTATCTAACTCATTTAAATGATGACTAGAAATAAAAATCGTCATTTGTCTTTCACTTACATCTTGAATTAAAATATCCCAAATGATTTTACGAACATTTGGATCCAGACCATCAAACGGTTCATCCATAATCAAATACTCAGGCATAATTGAAAGAGCCAAAATAAACATTACCTGCTTTTTCATTCCTTTAGAAAAATTATTGAAATTTTGTAAATCATCACGATTAAACATTCTCATTAACTTATAATATCTCTCTTCATTAAAACTTGGATATAATCCCTGATATAACCGTTTTACATCATTAACATTTGAACCAAACGTATCAAAAAATTCATCGGGTATATAAACCAATTTACTTTTAGCAAATACATTTTCGTAAATACGCATTCCTTCTAATTCAACATACCCACTATCACCGCGATAAGCACCAACTAAATGACGTATTAAAGTCGTTTTTCCCGCACCATTTTTCCCAATTATTCCATATATTGAGCCTTTAGGTATTTTTAAATTAATATCGCTAAGTATCTGTTGATTACCTATTTTTTTAGAAAGTTCTTTTACTACTATCATTATTTTTCCTCCCATACTTGTTTAATTAAATCAGTTAATTGTTCAAAACTTATTCCAATGTACTTTCCCTTAGTAACTATTTCTTGAATTAATTCATTAATTTGTTCAGTAAATAGTTGCGTTTGATAATTTTGTTTCGAACTTACAAAACTTCCTTTTCCTGGAATTGAATAAATAAATCCCTGTTGTTCTAAAATACGATACGCTTTAACAACTGTATTTGGATTAATATGCATATTTGAAGATAATTCTCGAACTGATGGTAATTTTTCTTCAGGTTGCATCAAACCAGTTGTTATATAGTCCAACAATTGTTTATATATTTGTTCATAAATAGGTATTGCATTATTGTTATCTATTTTCATATATACAACTCCTTTATTTTATATTTAAAGTATAACAAAACCCAAACTGTATTACAAGTTATAATACAGTTTTAGTTTTGTTATTAATTTAATTGAAATATTTTAGTAATAATACCTAAATAGTTTGCATTTTTTATTATTTTAAGTAAAATATGTTTTAGAGATAGGAGGTTTTTTATGAGCAAAGTTGCAATAGTCACTGATAGTAATTCTGGAATAAGACAAGAGGAAGGAAAAAAATTAGGTATTTATGTTTTACCTATGCCCTTTACTATTGATGGTGAGACCTTCTATGAAGATATTAATTTAACACATAGTGATTTTTTTGACAAATTAATGAATGACGCTAAAGTTTTTACTAGTCAACCATTAGTAGGTGACGTAAGTAAACTATGGGATGAGGTATTAAAAGAATATGATGAGATCGTATACATTCCAATGTCTAGTAGTTTAAGTGGTTCTTGTCAAACTGCTATAATGTTAGCTAATGAATATGATGGAAAAGTTCAAGTCGTTGATTCCCAAAGAATCTCAGTAACTCAAAAATGGGATGTTTTTGATGCCATTGAACTTAGTAAACAAGGAAAATCAGCAAAAGAAATAAAAGAAATTCTTGAAGCTAATAAATTAAATGCTTCTATCTATATTACAGTCAATACATTAGATTATCTTCGTAAAGGCGGTAGAATTACACCTGCTGTAGCAATATTAGGTGGGATGATGAAAATCAAACCAATTCTACAAATCCAAGGTGAAAAACTTGATACTTTTAGTAAATCAAGAACTTTGTCTAAAGCAACAAAAATAATGATTGAGGCAATTCAAAAAGATATTGAAGAACGCCTTGATCCAATTGAAAAAGGAAAAAATGTGCACATTTGTATAGCTTATACATTTGATCAACAACCTGCATTAGAATTAAAAAAAGAATTAGAACAATTATATCCAAATTCAAATATTATCTGTGACCCATTATCATTAAGTGTTTCATGTCATATCGGACCGCATGCTCTAGCAATTGCAGCATGTAAAAAAATTATCTAGGCAAGAAACTTAGTTTCTTGCTTTTTATATGTTATAATAAATTAAAAGAAGACAAAATATAAATAAGGAGGTAATTATGGAAAAAAAGCCAAAAACAAATAATAGAAAATCTGGCAGAACTAATCAAAAAAATACTAACAAATCTAAAACAACTACTTATAGAAAAACAATAAGTAAAAAAAATAATAATATTGATACTAAAGTATTTGCTTTAGGAGGACTTAACGAAATCGGTAAAAATATGTATTGTATTGAACACGATAATGAATTATTTATTATTGATGCTGGTGTTAAGTTTGCTGAAGAAGGATTACCTGGGATTGATTATGTAATTCCTGATTATTCATATTTAAAGAAAAATGAAAAGAAAATTCGTGGATTAATGATTACTCATGGTCATGAAGATCATATTGGGGGAATACCATTTTTATTACAGGTTGTAAAAATTCCATTTATTTATGCTACACCGCTTGCAAGTGCGATGATTAAAAGAAAATTAGATGAAAAAAGACTTACAAATGTAACTAAGATTATTCAAATAAATGATGAGTATCAAATTAAATCTAAATATTTTAATATTGGATTTTTTAAAACAAACCATTCTATTCCTGAATCAATGGGAATTATTATTAATTCACCGAATGGTCGAATTGTAGAAACAGGAGATTTTAAATTTGATTTATCACCTGTAGGAGATGTTGCTGATTATCAAAAAATGTCATTTTTAGGTGAAACTGGAGTTACTTTATTAATGAGTGATTCGACTAATTCTGAAGTACCAACTTTTTCAATCAGTGAAAAGAAAGTTGCAAACAGTGTTCAAGAAGAATTTAGAAAAACTGAAGGTCGTTTGATTGTTGCAACATTTGCATCTAATGTCCATCGTGTTCAACAGATTGTTGAAGCAGCAGTTAAATTTAATCGAAAGATTCTTGTTTATGGACGTTCGATGGAAAACAACATTCAAGTTTCAAGAGCTATGGGATATATTAAATGTCCTGACCGTTTCTTTATAAAAAATGATCAAGCAAAAAAATTGCCAGACAATGAGATTTTAATTTTATGTACTGGTTCTCAAGGAGAAGCACTTGCAGCATTAAGCCGAATTGCTAATGGAACTCATAAGTATGTAAAAATTAAACCAGGAGATACAGTTGTCTTTTCATCAAACCCAATTCCTGGTAATGCTTATAGTGTCAATGTTGTTGTTAATAAATTATTTAGAGCTGGTGCTAAGGTATTAATCAATACTGCTTTTAATAACTTACATACTTCAGGTCATGCTTCACAAGAAGAACAAAAATTAATGATGTTATTAACTAAACCAAAATATTTTTTCCCAGTTCATGGTGAATATCGAATGTTAAAAATTCATGCTGCCTTGTCGCAAGAAGTTGGTGTTCCAGCTGAAAATAGTTTTGTACTTTCAAATGGTGATACTATTTTATTAAACAATGGTGAAGCAAGATTGGGACCAAGAATTCATGTTGAAGATATTTATGTTGATGGTAATGATATAAGTGGTTTATCAACTGCTGTTCTTCGTGATCGTCAAATTTTATCTGAAGATGGTATGGTTTCTATTTTAATCAGTATGGATTCACGTGCTGGTAAATTATTAACACATCCTGTAATTATTTCTCGTGGTTTTGTTTATATGAAAGATAGTTTTCATATGATTCGTGAAGCAGAAAAATTAGTTGAAATTTCTTTAACTAAGTTATTACAGGGTAAAACTACTTTTGGAGAAATTAAAAATACTACTCGTGATATTTTATCATCATATTTTTATCGAAAAACAAAACGTAATCCAATGATCATTCCTGTTATTATGAATAAAAAAATATGAAAAGAAAAACCCGAATAATAAAATTTCTTATCCTTATAATTTTCATTTTAATCGGTGGTTTTGGTTACTATCATACAAAATATATTAGCCCTAATGCTTATAAGATAAAAAAAACCATAATCAATAATAAACAATTACCAAAAGAATTTGAAAATTTTGAAATTGCCTTTATTAGTGATATTCATCTTAAAAATACTGATGATCTTGATAGGTTGGATAGCATTATTTCAGCATTAAATAAACAACAAGTTGAGATGGTGATTTTTGGTGGCGATTTATTCGATAGTAATCCTTTTGATAATGATGAAGTAATTAATTTATTATCTAAAATAAAATCTTCATACGGAAAATTTGCTGTATTGGGTGAAAAAGATTTAGCTTCCTTAAATGATGTTTCAGTTATTTTAAATGAAGGTGGTTTTGAAATATTACATAACGAATATCGTCCTATCTATTACAACAATGCTGTAATTGGATTATTTGGTTTAGAAAGTTCTGGAAATGTTGCTGGTTTAATTAATGAAAATAATCAAGATGTGTATAAATTAGTTGCAGTTCATGAACCTGATTATTTTGATGAAACAGCTAAAAGTGATATTGCTTTACAGCTATCAGGTCATACTATGGGAGGATATATTTATTTACCAGGAATTGAAGGCTTGTTAAAAAAGATTTATGATGTTAATTATATTCATGGGTATCATGAAAAAAATAATAGTCAATTAATTATTTCTAATGGTTTGTCATTAGAAAGTAATGTTAATTTTCGATTATTTTGTCCTAATCAAATTGATATTATTTGTTTAAAAAAATAATACCTTTTAGTTTTACTAGAAGGTATTTTTTATTAATTTTACTTATTTTTTTATTTCAGTACCAATTCCATGAGTAGTAAATATTTCAATTAATAAACTATGTTCCATTCGTCCATCTAATATATGAACTTTTTTTACATCATATTGAACTGCATCAATACAATTATGTAACTTAGGAATCATTCCCCCTTGTATAACTCCTGAAGCGAATAATTCTTTTGCGGATTCAGTATCAATTTTAGAAATAAGTGTACTTGGATCATTAGGATCTTCTAACACTCCTTCTATATCAGTTAAAAAAACTAACTTACTAGCTTTCATTGCACGAGCAATTGCAGTTGCAGCATCATCAGCATTAATATTATAAGCATTATGTTTATCATCTAAACCAATGGTAGAAATAATTGGTGTATATCCATTTAATAATAAAGTTTCAATTAAATCTGTCTTAACATCAATTATCTCTCCAACATAACCAATATCTTCTCCATTAGGTAAATATTTCTTAACACTAAGCATATCCCCATCTTTACCAGATAGACCAACAGCATGAGTCCCAATCTTTTCCATATGTTGGACTAAACCTTTATTTAACTTACCAGATAAAACCATTTCAGCTACTTCTAAGGTTTCTTTAGTTGTGACTCTTAAACCGTTTTTAAATTCACTTTCAATCCCCACTTTATTTAACCAAGTATTAATATCTTTTCCGCCACCGTGAACAATTACCGGTTTGATTCCAACTGATTTTAAAACAGCAATATCTTTCAATACTGACTGTTTGACTACTTCATTAGTCATTGCACTACCACCGTATTTAATTACAACCGTATCCCCTGCAAATTTTTGAATATAACTTAAAGCATCGACTAATACCTGTGCTTTATTTTGTTCTTTTGTATGCATACTTTTTCCCCTCTTTACGAACGATAATCAGCATTGATTTTAACATAATCATATGTTAAATCACATCCCCATGCTGTTGCTTTATATTCCCCATTATGAATATCAATAATAGCTTTTACTTCACTACTAGACAAGATTTTTGTTGCAAGTTCTTCACTATAATCAGTTGCCATTCCTTTAGCTACTAACTGCAATGTTCCATATTCACTTGCGATGCTTAAATCAACATTATATGGATCAAATTCTTCCCCTGAATAACCCATAGCACATAAAAGTCTTCCCCAATTAGCATCATTTCCATAAACCGCTGTTTTTACAAGCGGTGAAGTACAAACGCTTTTTGCAATTACTTTAGCTTGTTCAATACTATTAGCACCATGTACTTGAACTTCTAATAACTTTGTTGCTCCTTCACCATCACCAGCAATTGCCTTAGCTAAATACTCATTAACATAATATAATGCCTTTTTAAATTTATAATAATCATCATTTTCACTAGTAATCTTTTCATTATTAGCCAACCCATTAGCTAATAATAATACAGTATCATTAGTTGAAGTATCACGATCTACTGACACCATATTAAATGTATCGGTAATGATTTCTTTTAATGCCTTGTTTAATAATTCTTTAGAAATATTACAATCAGTTGTAATAAATCCTAACATTGTTGCCATATTAGGATGAATCATTCCAGAACCTTTACAACAGGCCCCAATCGTAACAATTTTTCCCCCTAATTCAACTGTTACGGCAATATGCTTAGGTTTTGTATCTGTTGTCATGATCGATTGTGCAACTATTTCCCCAGATTTTTGATCATTATTCAATAATTCTTTTACCTTAGCAATCCCTTCAATTATCTTATCCATTGGTAATTGTTTCCCAATAACACCAGTCGAACAAATTAAAACTTCTTCTTTCTTAACACCAAAATTATCAGCTACCTTACTAGCAAATAATTCATTATTATAAATTCCTTCATCTCCTGTACAAGCGTTAGCTACCCCACTATTAATTGCAATAACTCTTGCACAATCATAATTTTCAACAACCATTTTATCCCATATTACCGGTGCTGCTTTTACTACATTTTGAGTAAAAGTTCCTACTGCCAAAGCATCAACTTCACTATAAATCAAAGCTAAATCTTTTTTCTCTTTTTTAATTCCAACATGATCCCCTGCCCCATAAAATCCCTTTGGCAAAGTAACTGTTCCATCATTAATTATTTTCATTATACTTCCCCCTATAAAACAGTTGGCATCAACTGTAATCCTTCTTTTTCATCAAAACCAAACATAATATTCATATTTTGAATTGCCTGTCCAGCGGCACCTTTTACTAAGTTGTCCATTGCCCCCATCATAATAATACGATTAGTACGCTTATCAACTTTATAATTAACATCAACAAAATTGCTACTTCTAACATTTCTTACTTCAGGCAATGCACCAGGTTTTAAAACCCTTATAAAATATTCATCATCATAACAATGATATGCTTTTTCAATTTCATCCATACTAACATTCGGTTTTAATTTAGCATATGCAGTAACTAAAATCCCACGATTCATCGGTATCAAATGAGGTGTAAAGTTCAATACCACCTTATCATTACTTGCATATCCAAGCTGCTCTTCAATTTCTGGAGTATGACGATGATTAGTTACACCATAAGCTTTAATACTTTCATTAACTTCACAATATAAATTAGCTACTTTAGCACCTCGTCCAGCTCCACTAACTCCACTTTTTGCATCAATTATTAAAGTATCCATATCAATTAATCCAGCCTTTGCTAAAGGATAAATCGATAATATCGAACATGTTGGATAGCACCCTGGATTAGCAAGTAATCGTGCATTCTTTATATCTTTACGATTAATCTCACACAATCCATAAACTGCTTCTTTAATATATTCAGGTGATGCATGTTTAATTCCATACCATTTTTCGTATGTATCAACATCTTTAATTCGATAATCTGCACTCAAATCAATAACTTTGACTTTACTTAAAACATTTTCATTGACCATTTTTGCACATACCCCTTGAGGTGTCGCAAAAAATAAAACATCAATATCATCTAAATAAGCTTCTATATTTTCATCAACACACTTTTGATCCAACACCTTAAAATATCCACCAAAAATTGAACTATATTCTTTATTCGTATATGTTCTTGAAGAAACCCACTTAATTTCAACTTCTTTATGTGTCAATAAAAAACGAACTAATTCACATCCCCCATATCCTGTTGCTCCTACAATTCCTGCTTTAATCACCATGATCCCCCACTTTCCTTTAAAATAAAAATTCGTCTCTTAAACAAGAGACGAATTACCGCGTTACCACTCTATTTATCATAAGTTGACCTTATGATCTCTTTCATCGTTAAGGGCGATTACCCGAAAGCGATACTATAGTTTCCCGCTTTCCTCTCGTAAATGCGCTTCATTTTGACTATATTACTAATCTTCCACCAACATTAGCTCGCTAAAAATCATCATCAAAACTACTCTTTTAGTCATCGAGTTGTCTATTATTATATTACTAAAAATCATTTTGTCAAATATTTTTCAAAAATATCTCTTTATCTAAGAAATTTATATTTTAAATTCACCTTGATATGATCAATATTTTTTAATTTAAAACATTTTTACAATTCTTCAAATCTTTTTACACCCCATGTTCTAAGCAAATGATAAAATCCAAGATCAGCAATAATAAATAAAATAACCCAACTATAAAAATAACTAGTAATATTAACACTCGAATTAACATAACCAATCACAATAAAAAATACTAAAGCCATTGTAACTAAAATAGAAATAGTTACTGATGCACTTTGCTTAACCACCACGGTTTCATTGACCCAATCAAATTTTGGCTTCCAAAGATTAACAAGTAAACCAAACAAAGCAACAAACGTAGTAAAAATCATTGGTACAATAATTACAACCAAGCAATCAATAGGACTCAAAGAAAAAATTATACATCCAACTATAGAAAATATTATCCCTGGTGGAATACATAAAGCTAAATGTAAAAATAATTTACTATTTAAAATATCAATCGTTTTAATCGGTAAAGATTTAATGATCCATAAACGATTACCTTCTATAGAAATTAAAAACGCACTAATATCATTAAGTGAATTTGTCGCAATTACACTTAAACAAAGTAACGGCACAACCAATTCATTTAACATACTTTCAAATTGTGCTGGTATTATATTCAATACCTTAATCAACTCTTGTCCTTTAATCAATAACGCACCAGCTAAAACCACTGTAAAAACAATTCCTAATGCTCCATTTAACATAATCATTGGATTAGATACAAAATGTCTTAATTCTCTTTTAAATAAAGCTAATTTTTGACTTGAATATTTTATATCTTTATCTTTCATTTTCGCTTTTTTAGTTTTTGGTTTAGTTGTAGCTATTGAAATAAAATTCTTTGAAAGTAAATATATTACCAAAGCAAATGGAACAATTACACATAATAAATACATTAATAAACTTAGTATATCTATTTCACTTATTGCAATTGATAAATAATATATTGGAAATAATGTATTTTTAATTGCTTCACCAATTGATTTTCCATTAGCAACCAATGCCATAATATATTCTGGTACTTTATTTATCAGATAAAAATATGCTCCTAAAAATACCAAAGAAATTACTACAGTAATAACTGTTTTATTTTTTATTCTTTTCATAATCATTGCCATTACCCACCCAAAAGCACATGATAATGCTAAAGCAAGCAATGGTAATGTAATGATGATAATTAGAAAAAATAAAAGCTTAATTAAATCAAACGATGTTTGATAAAAATAAACAACCATTCCCGGTATAACAATTAAAGCTTCATACAAATAATTAACAATCAATAATACAAATACCCTACTTAATAAAATATCTATTGTCTTAATTGGCATTGCAAGCAATAACTCATTATCTTTAGCTCCATAAATCTCCTGTTGAGTAACAAAAACACTACCAACAAAACACAATAATACAACTAAAATTGCCATTATTCCAAAATATAACCACTCATATCCAATTAACCTAAACGGCTTTAAAATCTTATTAAACATTATTCCAAACATCAAACCAAATACAACTGCTACATACCCAATAATCAGTAACATAAAAATAATTTTACCAAATGATGGTGAATCTTTTTTACCGGTTTTTAACGATTGAAAAAACAAACCCTGTAAACGAATTTTAACTAACGATTTAAGCATGATCATCCTCCAATTCTAAAAATACATCTTCCAATGATTCATCACCAATAACATCTTGAGTCTTCCCACTTACAATTAATTTACCAGCTTTAATAATTGCAATTTTATCACATAACTTTTCTGCAACTTCTAAAACATGAGTTGAAAAGAAAATTGCTGCTCCTTGATCACACATTTGGCGCATCAATTGTTTTAATAAATGACTAGCTTTAGGATCTAAACCAACAAACGGTTCATCCATAATAATTAATTTAGGTTCATGAATCAATGCGGCAATAATCGATAATTTTTGTTTCATCCCATGAGAATACGCACTAATAACTTCCCCTAAAGAATCACTCAGCTCAAACATTTCACTATATTTTTTTATTCTTTCCGTTCTTTTTTCTTGATCAACACCATAAACATCACAGATAAAATTTAAATACTTAATCCCAGTTAAATATTCATATAAATCAGGATTATCAGGAATATATGCCATAATCTTTTTACAAGCTAAAATATCTTTTTTAATTGATTTACCATCAATATAAATATCCCCTGAATCAAAATTCATAATTCCTACAATTGCTTTTAATGTAGTTGTTTTACCTGCACCATTATGTCCAATAAAACCATAGATATTACCACTTTCAATATGCAACGATAAATTATCTACTGCTTTTTTTTGACCATATGTTTTAGTAAGATTTTCAATTTTTAACATAGCTTCTCCCCTTCTTGTAATTATTTTTATTATTTATATTATTATTTTATTCCTTTAATTTTAAAATTTCAACAAAAGTCCTCTTGTTTAAGAAATTCTTAATAAATTATTTAAAAATAAAATCACTCATTCGAGTGATTTACTACGATTATTAACATATTCCTTTAATAACAAATAAATTACTGATAGCGTTGGCACACTAAATAAAACACCGACAATCCCCCATAATCCACCACCAACAGTAACTGCAAACAATACCCAAATTGAAGGTAATCCTACTGAAGAACCAACAACTCTTGGATAAATCAAATCACCTTCAATTTGTTGTAAAATAATTAAATAAATTATAAATAACAAAGCTTGCATTGGATCAACTGTCATAATCATAAAAGCTCCAATTCCTCCTCCAACAAATGCACCAATAATAGGAATAAATGCTGTTATTCCTACTAATGTACCGACCATCGGGGCATAAGGAAAACCAAAAATCTTCATCCCAAGTGCACATAAACTACCCAAAATAATTGCTTCAATTGTCTGGCCAATAATAAAATTAGTAAATGTTGTTCTTGAAACAGCGGCAATTTCAATAATTTTATTAGTAATCTTTGGTGTAACACAAACACTTAATAATTTACGTGTTTGACGTTTTAATGTCTCTTTACTCATCAATATATATATTGCAAAAACAAAACCTACAACAACATTAAAAATTCCATTTACAAACATCGATAAAATATCAACCGTTGAACCAAGTACCCCAGTAAATCCTATTTTTGCAAATTCACTTAAGTCACTTACAAGTGCTTGAACATCAACAGAATTAAAGAAAGATTTTAGTTGCAAAGAAATCCCAGTATCACCTTTACTCAATTTTGCAAGCATTTCAAATACATCCGGCAAACTTGCAACAATTAATTTAATCGCATTTGATATTTCTGGAATTACCAATTGGACAACTAACAATAAGACTCCTAGTAAAATTAAAATTGATAAACTTATACTAGTTACTCTTTTAATAAGTTTAAATTTATTAACATTAAAAAATTTATTTAAAACTTTTTCTACCCTAATCATTAAAACATTTAAAATAAAAGCAATAATAAACCCTAGAATAAACGGCATAATTACTGAGATAAATTTACCTGCAGACTTAAAAATAATTTCATAATGATTAAGTCCCCAGTAACAAATAATACCTAATATTACAATTTCTAAAATTTTACGATAATTCAATTTATTT
>JAGZCC010000035.1 GCA_018369555.1 Thomasclavelia spiroformis | reverse complement strand
AACTATAATATTCATTTATTCTATTTTTTCTAAATAATTTAAACTTGTTTTTAAGTTTGTCTTTTTTTTGCGTTTTTGATTCTTTTTTGTTTCACACTTAACCTCCATCGATAAAATTATTAGATAAATTTGTGTGAAAATTATTGAATAAATTAAGGTAATTAACAAATTTTTATCAAAATAGTCTTAATAAAAGGAGTATTGAAATAAGATTAAAAATAAAACAGACAATAAAATGCAGTGAATTGTCTGTTTTAATATAATTTAATTATAATGAGTTGCATTATTTTTGCTTTTAATAGTTACATTGTTTCTTTTTGGAAGATAGAAAAAGTGAATTTTATTAAGTATCAGATTAAAAAATGCTAGAAAGATAATTGTTTTTTATTGTTTTAATCTTAGAAATTTTATCTAAATCGGTTAGTTATTTATTGTGGTTAATTAGTTTATTAATTGATAAAAAAATGTCGAAAAAAGAGATTGAAGACGAAGTTTAACTTTATAAAAGTTATTTCGTTACAATCTCTTTAATTGATATTTTATGGAATCAAAATGTTAATTGCTTTATGAATAACTTGAATAGTTACTGGGAGTAATGACCCTTCTTCACCATCTATATCAATAACTACATCTTGTTCACTAGAAATTTCTATTTTTTTAGCCTGATAATATGAAATAAATGGGCTATTAGTATGTTTTTTTAAAAGATAATCTTTAGAAAGTGCAACCAAATCAGTAAAAGAACATTTTTTTATGATAATTAAATCTAATAAATCATCTTGAATATCAGCTAAAGGAAGAATGTTTTCAAAACCTCCTACACGATTAGTGTTTGTAACCATAAACATTTTAGCCTCTTCTTTGATTACATTTGCATCATCAAGTACAATTTTAAGATTAATATTTGTATTTAACTGACTAGGTAAGCTTGCAAGACCATTGAGATAGTATGCTAAAGGTCCTAATCTTTTCTTTTCGCTTTTACTAACTGTAAAAGAAATATCACTAAACATTCCCCCAGCAGCTACATTCATAAAATACAGATTATCAATTTTTCCTACATCACAACAAATAGTATTAAAATTGTCAATTAAATCACATATATCATTAGTTTCAATAGGGAGATTTAAGTAATTTGCAAAATCATTAACTGTACCTGCGGCTAGGATACAAAGCGGAATAGTTTTATTGCTTTCTACCATACCGCTTACAACTTCATTGATAGTTCCATCACCACCTACTACAGTAATAAAATCATAATCAGCTTCATTACACTTTAAAGCTTTATAATAACCGTCATTTTTTTTAGCGGTGAAGAAGACATCAACGTAGTTAACTATTTTTTTTAGGACTAATTGACCAATTAGTTTATCTAAGTTATTTTGAATTGATCGTTGACCGGCTGATGGATTTATAATAAATAGACAACGTTTCATATATTTATTCTTTAACTAGTTCTGTAATGATTTTTACTGCTTGTTTCATCATTGTAAGTGATACAAATTCAAAAGGACCGTGATAGTTTTCACCGCCTGTACCAATGTTTGGACAAGGTAATCCCATGAACGTTAAACGTGCTCCATCAGTTCCTCCTCTAATTGGACTAGCATAACTTTCTATTCCCACTTTTTTCATTGCAGCTTGTAATTTTTCAATGATATAGTAATTTTCTTTGATTATTTCAGCCATATTTAAATATGATTCATTAATATCTAAATTAATTGCTTCGTAATTGTATTTATCATTTAAATATGTTTTTATTCTTTCAAAATCTGCAATTTGTTTTTTAGCTAACTGTAAATCATGATTTCTAATAATATATTCTAATGTAGCTTTTTCACAGTTACCTTCTAAATGATGTAAATGATTAAATCCATCATAACCATCAGTATAGTATGGTTTTTTTTCTTCTGGTAGCATATTTTCAAATTCGATTGCTAGATTGATAGCACTGATCATTTTATTTTTAGCATTACCAGGATGAATTGATTTACCAGTAATTTCAACATTAGCACTATATGCGTTAAAATTTTCATAATTATATTCGGCTATATCTCCGCCATCTACAGTATAAGCATATTTTGCATTGAATTTTTTAACATTGAAATTGTCTGTTCCACGTCCAACTTCTTCATCAGGGGTAAATGCGATTTTAATATCATTGTGCTTGATTTCAGGATGCTGATACAAATAATTAGCAAAATCCATAATTATTGCTACACCGGCTTTATCATCAGCGCCTAATAATGTAGTACCATCAGTGGTTATTAAATCATGTCCAATCATTTTTTTTAAGCTTGTAAATTCTTCAGGATTTAATGATAATCCTAATTCTTTATTTAGTTCAATAATAGAACCATCATAATTAGTTATTTTTTGCGGTTTAATATTTTTACCACTAGCATCAGGTGATGTATCCATATGGGCAATAAATCCTATGATATCACCAGTACCGCCATTACCTTTAATAGTTCCATAAACAATACCATATTCATCTAAATGAGCATCACTAATTCCTATTTCTAACATTTCTTTGACTAACTCTTTTGCTAAGTCTAATTGTTTTAATGTTGATGGAGTAGTATTTGAGTACTCATCAGATTGTGTGTCGTAACTTACATATTTTAAAAATCTTTCTTCAATATTCATATTCTTCTCCTTTAACTTTAATACTTTAATACTTTAATTATACTCATTATTATTGATTAAACAACAGGTCTCTTTACTATTTAATTTTTCTAGTTTAAAATAAGATAGATTAAAAACGCTAAATATTTTAGTGAAGATACTAAAATTATGTTTTTAAATATAAGTAAATTAAAAGAATGGAGAAAATGATGGCAAAATTTTATGCAGTAAAAATAGGAAGGAAACCTGGAATTTACAATTCTTGGGATGAATGTAAAATGCAAGTTGATAAATTTAAAGGTGCAGTTTATAAATCATTTAGCAATAAAGAAGATGCTCTTGTATTTATAGAGGAAAAGAAAATATATTTTGATGATGGATTGATTGCTTATGTTGATGGTAGCTATAATATCAAAACTAAAGAATATGGATTTGGATGTGTGATTATTGAAGGACAACAAGTTATAAAAGAAATGTATGGTAAAGGTAATGATGAAAGTTATGTTTCGATGCGTAATGTAGCAGGGGAAATTTTGGGAAGTATTTGTGCAATGGAATATGCTAAAAGTAATGGATATAAGCAAATTTGTATCTATTATGATTATGAAGGAATTGAAAAATGGGCTAATAATATGTGGAAAGCTAATAAAAAAGGAACACAAGAATATCAAAAAAAGGTTGCTAAATATCGTGAAACATTAGAAATTATTTTTGTTAAAGTATTAGCTCATAGCGGAGATTTTTATAATGAAAAAGCTGATATGTTGGCGAAAAAGGCGGTGGGAATCAATGGCTAAAAAAATAAAAATGACTAAAAAACAGTATCGTAAATTATCTAAATCATGGCTAGGAATAATTATAATTTTAGGTGTTTTAGGTTTTAATTTGTATCAAGAATATAAGCCTTTATTGAGTTCAGGACGCTTTGAAGTAACGTTGAATCAATGTGTCGATGGTGATACAGCGTGGTTCGATATTGATGGTAAGAGAACTAAAGTAAGATTTTTATATATTGATACACCAGAATCAACAAATCAAATCGAGGCATATGGAAAAGAGGCAAGTGATTATACAAAAGAACAATTATCCAATGCTAACACGATTGAATTGGAGTTAAATCCTGATGGTGATAGTGAGGATAAATATGGCAGATTATTAGCGTGGATATTTGTTGATGGGGAGTTATTACAGGAAAAATTAGCTCGAGAAGGCTTGGTTGAAAAGTTTTATGATTATGGTTATGATTATACTTATAGTCAGTTGATAGTGGATGCTGATAGGGAAGCAAAGGTGGAAAATAGAGGAATTTATAGTGAAAATTAATTTATACTTTTTAGTGATAAATTTAGTATTTTTAAAAATAAAAAAAGTTTTTTTAAAAAAATTAAAAATTTTTTTTTATTAAAAAAATGTGTATAATCGTATACAATTAGCGGTTTTTTGGAGATTTTGGTCACTTGTTTAGAGGGCTTAATGTAAAAAAATGTTTGAAATTTGGGCAATTTTAAGGTATTCTTTTAGATATATAGTAAAGGAATAGGTGATTAAATGTTAAGGTATGTTTTAAAGAGGGTGCTAATCGGAATTATTACTCTGTTTTTACTTTCATCTGCAACATTTTTCTTGATGAAAGTAACACCCGGATCGCCAATTAGTGGTGAAAAATTCAAAAATGCTGCACAGCGTGAATTGATGATGAAAAAGTACAATTTAGATAAACCATTATCTGAACAGTATAAAATTTATATGACTGATTTAGTACATGGTGATTTAGGTGAAAGTATTGTACGTTCTGGACGTGAAGTATCAGATACAATTACACAAAGTTTTCCAGTTACTGCAAAGTTGGGTTCTATTGCTTTTGCAACAGCAATAATTGTGGGGATTACTTTGGGGACCGCTGCAGCGCTATCGAAGCGAAAGTGGGTAAGTAATCTTTGTATGTTTATTGCGACAATTGGAGTATCAGTACCATCGTTTTTGATTGGGATTCTACTGATTATTGTTTTAGGAGTTAATTTGAAAGTCCTGCCGTTTGTAGGCTTAGATACACCGGCTAATTATGTATTACCGGTAATGGCGTTATCTTTTTATCCAATTTCAATGATTTGTCGTTTAACTCGAAGTAGTATGCTTGAAGTTATGAAACAAGATTATATTATTTTAGCTCGTTCAAAAGGAACATCATATAAAAAAGTAATAATTAAACATGCATTAAAAAATGCGATGATACCTGTTATTACTTATGCCGGACCGGCATTTGCATATATGCTTACAGGAAGTTTTGTAATCGAATCGTTATTTGCGATTCCAGGAATTGGACGTGAAATGGTTTCAAGTATTCAAACACGTGATTATCCAATGATTATGGGACTTACAATATTTTTAGGATTTTTAGTTATTACATTTAATATTATTACAGACGTGTTGTCAGCAGTGGTTGATCCACGTATTAAATTGAAGTAAGGGGGAGCAAGATGGAAAAAAATAATGTTATGGACATTGAACTTACTCCTGAAATGTTTGAGAAGTTAGATGATTCAAAAAAGAATAGTGAAAAAATTTCATATGAGAGTAAAACATATTTAGCTGATGCGTGGAATCGTTTTAAGGATAATAAATTAGCACTAGTAGGTTTATGCTTTTTAGCACTTATGACACTTGCTTGTATTTTGATTCCAATGTTTTCTCAATATACTTATGATGGGCAAAATATGACAAATACATTTGCTAAGCCATCTGCAGAACATTTCTTAGGAACTGACCGTTTTGGACGAGATGTTTTAGTCAGAATTATGTATGGTGGTAGAATTTCGTTAGCTGTAGGTTTTTCAGCAGCTGGTATCTCATTATTAGTTGGAGTTACTTATGGTGCCATTGCAGGTTATTTTGGCGGTAAATTAGACATGGTAATGATGCGTATTGTTGATGCTCTGTATTCAATCCCTGATATGTTATATTTGATTATGATTACAGTAGTATTAGGTTCTAATTTCCAATCAATTATTATTGGAATTTGTATTTCTTCATGGATGGGGATGGCAAGACAGGTACGTGCTCAAGTTATGACTTTAAAAGAACAAGAGTTCTCATTAGCAGCATTTGTTTTAGGTGCTAGTAAGTCACGTATTTTGTTGAAGCATTTAATTATAAATAGTATGGGACCTATCATTGTATCGTTTTCAATGTTAGTGCCTAGTTCGATTTTTTATGAAGCAACATTAGGTTTTTTAGGAATTGGTCTTTCTGCTCCACAAGCAAGTTGGGGTACATTGGCTAATGATGCAAGAGCGATGATTAGTTCACAACCATTGCAAGTTGTTTGGCCAGTTCTTGCAATCTGTTTAACAATGTTGGCATTGAATTTTATTGGTGATGGTTTAGGGGATGCCCTTGACCCTAAAAAGAAGTAGGAGGCTAGTAATAGAATGAAGATGTTAGAAGTTAATAACCTTACTACTGAATTTAGTACAGAAAATGGAATAGTTAAAGCTGTTCGTGATGTGTCATTTTATGTAGACAAAGGTGAAGTTTTAGGAATTGTTGGTGAATCTGGATCAGGTAAATCACAGACAATGTTTTCAGTTATGGGACTACTTGCCGCAAATGGTAAAGTAACTAGTGGTTCTATTAAAATTGATGGTAAAGAAATTTCGCCATTAAGTTTTGATTCAAATAAAAAATACGAAGAGACAATGGATGAAATTCGTGGTAATGATATGGCAATGATTTTTCAAGATCCAATGACTTTCTTAAATCCAACACTTAGAATTGAAACTCAATTAATTGAACCAATTATTAATCATAATCCGGGAATTTCAAAAACAGATGCTCTTAATAAAGCGATTGATTTAATGAGAAAAGTAGGTATTCCTTCTCCGGAAAAACGTATTCGTCAATATCCACACCAATTTTCTGGAGGGATGAGACAAAGAATTATTATTGCAATTGCTCTTGCTTGTGATCCAAAAATTATTATTGCTGATGAACCTACGACAGCATTAGACGTAACTATTCAAGCACAAGTGCTAGAATTGATTAGTAGTTTAAAAGATGAAATTGATTCAGGAATTATTATGATTACACATGATCTTGGTGTTGTTGCAAGCATATGTGATCGAATTGCAATTATGTATGGTGGTAAAATTGTAGAAATGGGAACAACAGATGAAATTTTCTATAATCCAAAGCATCCATATACAAAAGGTTTATTATCATGTATTTCAAATCCTGAAGATACTGAAAGAAAAGAACTGCATCCAATTCCAGGATCGCCACCAGATTTATTAAATATTTCTAATGGATGTCCATTTGTAGATCGCTGTGAAAAAGCAATGAATATTTGTCCATTAAAAATGGATGAGTATCGTGAATATTCAAAAACGCATATCTGCTCATGTTGGCTTGGAAATCCAATGGCATTAAAGAAAGGGGAATAAAAGATGAGTGAACCAATTTTAAAAGTAAAGGGTCTTAAAGTACATTTCCCTGTTTCAGGAGGATTTCTTGCTAAAAAACAAATTGTTAAAGCTGTAGATGGTGTTGATTTTGAAATTGCAGAAGGTGAAACATTTGGTTTAGTTGGTGAATCTGGATGTGGGAAAAGTACTACTGGTGTAGCATTAGTTAAAATTTATGAACCAACTGCTGGTAGTGTAATTTTCGAAGGTGAAGATATTACCAAAATTAGAGGTACAAAGCTAAAAAAATTCAGACAAGATATGCAGATGATTTTTCAAGATCCATATGCAAGTTTGAATCCAAGAATGACAGTTGGGGAAATTATTCGTGAACCAATGGATATTCATGGAATTTTAAATAGTAAGGAAGAACGTGAAAATAGAGTTCGTGAATTGTTAGAAATTGTTGGTTTAAAACCAGATCATATTCGTCGTTATCCTCATGAATTTTCTGGAGGACAAAGACAGAGAATTGGAATTGCAAGAACTCTTGCGTTAAATCCTAAATTTATTGTTTGTGATGAACCGATTTCGGCTCTTGACGTTTCGATTCAAGCACAAGTTATTAATCTTCTTGAAAAAATTCAAAAAGAGATGGGAATTGCTTATTTGTTCATTGCTCACGATTTAAGTATGGTTAAACATATTTCAGATCGTATTGGAGTAATGTATTTAGGAAATATTGTTGAAGTTGGGGAAGCAGATGATGTTTATCATAATCCGTTACACCCGTATACACAAGCACTTTTATCTTCGGTTCCAATTCCGGATCCTAAAACTGCTCGTGTTAAAAAACGTATCGTACTGGAAGGAGAGCTTCCTAGTCCGATAGATCCGCCTAGTGGTTGCGTATTCAGGACACGTTGCCCAAAGGCAACTGAGAGATGTGCTAAAGAAAAACCTACATTGAAAAATGTTGGAAATCGTAAAGTAGCATGTTTCTTATACGATAAATAATTGAAAGGGGAAAAAAGATGAAAAAACTAATGGCTTATGGTCTTTCTTTTCTTATGGCATTAACTTGTTTAACAGGTTGCGGCGGAGGAGAGAAAGCCGATTTAAGAGTTGCAGTTGGGAAAGATACAGAAAATCTAGATCCTGCAATTGTTGATGACTCTGTAACTGCTAATATTTTAGCACAAGTTTATGAAGGATTATATAAACTTGATACTGATGGAAATGTTTTACCTAGTTTAGCTACTGATATGCCTGAAATCAGTGCTGATGGATTAACTTACACAATTAAAATGCGTGGGGATGCAAAATGGAGTGATGGTAAACCTGTAAAAGCTTCAGATTTTGTATATGCTTGGAAACGTGCAGTAACTACTGGTGGTTACTATACACAATTTATTTGGCAATATATTACAGGTACTTCTCACATGGTGAAAAATAAGAAAACTGGTGTAGAAGAAGACACACCATTTACTAAAATGAGTGAATTAAAAGATTTTGGAGCAGTAGCTTTAGATGATACTACTATTCAAATTACTTTAAAAAATAAATGTTCATATTTCACATCTTTATTAACTAACACTACTTTCTACCCAATTAGAGAAGATTATTTAAAAGAAAATGCTAAAGATGGTGATGTTACTGACTCTAACTGGGGAAATAAAGATGATGTACCATATAATGGTCCATTTAAAGTTACTTCTGTAAATACTAAAGATGAAGTGTTCATGGTTAAAAATGAAGAATACCATAATGCTAAAAAAGTATCATTAAACTCTATTTCATTTAAAGTTATGGCAGATGTAGATTCTCAAACTAGTGCTTTTGATAGTGGAGATATCGATTTTGCTACATCATGTAATATGGATACTATTGATGCAGATAAAGATTTGAAAAAACAATCTTGGAAAATTGATCCATTTGTATGTAATTACTACATTTTAGTTAATGCAGGTGAAGAAAATACAAATGAAGTTTTAAAAGATCCAGATATTCGTAATGCAATTGGATTATCAATTAATCGTAAAGATGTATTAAAAGCACTTGGATTTGGTGAAAATGCTTATGAATTAAATGGATTAATTCCAAAAGGTATTCCAGGGGCTACTGGTGATTTCCGTGAAGAACAAGATACGGTTAAAAAATTAGCTGAATATAATTTGGATGAAGCTAAAGCAATTATGGAATCTAAAGGTTATAGTAAAGATAATATGTTAAATTTAACATATAAATATAACGATAACACAATGCATAAAAATGTTGCACAATCTATTCAAGCTTCAATGAAAAAAGCACATATTAATCTTGAATTAAAAGCTAATGAAGGTGAAGCTTTCTTTGCTGAACGTGATAAAGGGGACTTTGAATTATGTCGTCATTCAATGACTGCTGATTTCATTGATCCTATGGCTTATTTATCAATGTATATTGGTAAAACAACTTTAGGTAATACTGTTGATGATGCTAAATTTGAAAAAATGGTAGCTACAGCTAATGCTATTGATGATAGAACTGCTCGTATGAATGCTTTACATGAAGCAGAAAATTATTTAGTTGCTGACCAACATTACATTATTCCATTATTTGGATATGCAGAACCTTATTTATTATCATCTAAAGTAACTGGAATTACTCATTCACCTGAAGGTCATTATCAATTAGCATATGCTAAAATTAAAAAATAAAATTTAATTAAAGAGGTACACTAACGTGTACCTTATTTTGATAGGAGGTTAATATGGTTAATGTTAAATCGATAAAAGAACAATATAAATTAAAAGATATATGTTTAAAAGAGAGACTAGAAAAGATTTTACCTAAAGTCATGATTGATAATAATGTTGATATGTGGATTTGTGCATCTAAGGAATATAATGAAGATCCTTTGTTTCATGCAATCACACCTGCAAATTATCCAACTGCAAGAAGAATTTCAATGTTTGCATTTGTACGTGAAAAAAATAATATTCATCGCTATTCTTTATGTATGCCAAGCGAAGAACTTGAACCTTATTATACTAGTTATTGGATTGATTTTAATCATGAAGATCAAATGGCTTGTTTAAATCGTTTATGTTTTGAATTTGATCCAAAAAATATCGTTGTAAATGTTTCTAATAACTTTGCTTTTAGTGATGGTTTAACTCAGGGATTATATGAGATGATAGTTAATAAGATGGATCAAAAATATACTGATCGAATTATAAGAAATGATTTACTGGCAATTAAATTAATGGAACTTAGAACACCAACTGAATTAAAATTGCATCCTGAAGTTATGGAAGTTGCGTTTTCTGTTATTGAAGATGTTTTTAGTAAAAAAAATATTATTCCAGGTAAAACAACTTGTGAGGATTTGCAATGGTTAATGATGCAAAAAGTGAAAGATTTAGGTTTGGATTATTGGTTTGAGCCAACGGTTGATTTACAACGCCCAGGATTAGATAATCCGCGATATTTTGGAGTTATTGAAAAAGGTGATTTACTGCACTGTGATTTTGGAATTAGATATTTAAATATTTGTAGTGATACGCAAAGACTTGCGTATGTTGCAAAAGATGATGAAGACTGTTTACCTGTTGATTTAATTGAAGGGATGAAAATTAATAATCGTTTTCAAGATATAGTTGCTAGTTGTATGCAAGAAAATAAAAGCGGAAATGATGTTTTAAAGGATTCATTAAAAATGGCAAAGGATGAGGGGATTGAAGCTGTGTTGTATTCACATCCATGTAATTTTTATGGACATGGTCCAGGACCAACAATTGGTTTATGGAATAATCAGGATAAAATTTTAATAAAGGGTGATGTTTTAATGTCGTATGATACAACATATGCCCTAGAATTGAATACGAAATCAAAAGCTTTTGGTTATGATTATTATTTTTATACTGAAGAAACTGTTGCTTTTACTAAAGATGGTTTAATTTATTTGTATCCTGGACGTGATCAGATTTATTTTATAAAATAGGTGGATAATATATGAAAAATAGAATGAAAAAAGAGTTTGTTAATTTTGAAGGTGGTTTATTTAGCAAAGTTGAAAAAGCTGATGTAGGTGATAGCTATACTATGATGCAAGATGCTGGATTTTCTTTGATGGGTTGGGCTGATCCATTTATGCCTGATTTTTCGCTTCCTAGCCATGTTTTAGAAAAGACGATAAAAACTATTAGTGAACCTATTTCGAGCCATTATACTGCACCTACAGGGAATATGGAGCTAAGAGAAATAATTTGTCAGCGTATTAATGATAAATATAAGATGAATTTAAATTCTCGTCGTAATATTATTATTACTCCTGGTAGCGATAGCGCATTATTCTTTGCAATGTTTCCGTTTTTAGAAAAAGGAGATGAAGTAATTATACCGTGTCCAAGCTATCCAAATAATATGCAAAATATTAAAATGATGCAAGCAACACCAATAACATTACGATTAAGTGATGAGAATAATTATCAAATATGTCTAAATGATTTAGAAAAATTAATTACTGATAAAACTAAAATGATTATTTTAACCCATCCTAATAATCCAACAACAACTGTATTTAATCGTGAAAGCTTAGAGGCAATAAAAACTGTTGTTTTAAAATATAATTTAGTATTAGTTTGTGATCAAGCATTTGAAGATTTTACATATGAAAATGAATTTATTGCCCCAATGAGTATGAATGAAATGTTTGAACACACAATAACAATTTGTTCAATATCTAAAGGAATGGGTTTAAGTGGTTATCGAGTTGGATATATTATTGCCGATGATAAAATTATGGATGTATTATATGGATGTGCCGTAAGTGTAATAGGGGCAACTAATACAATTAGTCAAGTAGCAGCAATTGAGGCATTTAAACATCCGGAATTTATGAAGGAATTTGAAGAAGCATATGATTATCGTCGTCATAAGGCATATGAAATAATTAATAGCGTTCCTGGAGTGAAAATGGACTTACCAGAATCAGGTTTTTTAGGATGGATTGATGTAAGAAAATTAGGTGATAGTTCAATGATTTGCAAAAGATTAGTAGAAGAAGCGCAAGTAGTTGTTAACGATGGAATTAATTATGGACCTGGTGGAGAAGGACATTTAAGAATTGTTTTAGGTGTATATAAGGATAATCAAACAGTGGTTAATGCTTTAAATAAAATTGCTCGTGTATTAAAGCAAATAGCGATGGAAAAAGGGATAAAATAAAAACATGAATATATAATTCATGTTTTTATTTTGTTTTTTTAGATTTTTTATTACAGATGTATACAATAGCAATTGTTATTATTGCAATAACTGGTAATGCACATAAGAAGTATGTTCTAATTAAAGCAGGATCACCTGACCAAATTGAACTCCATTCACCAATTTTTTTGATTAAAATAGCAATTGCATATGAAGTAGTGATTATTTCAACTGCTCCAACTAATAATTTAATCCATTTAGGAAAAACTTCAGTAAATAAGATTAAAGAAGCTATACATACTGCACTAATAAAACAATTTATTACAAAATACATAGCCAATCTCCTTTTATGTTTACCATAATAAAATACCATAAATTTATGTTAATTGCAATATTATCTGTGTTTAGAAGTAAATAAAATATTAATAATTGTATACAAATAAAATATATTTATTAAATAATTTGTTTAAATCCTAAATTAAGTATATATAATTAGTATATTTCAATATTAATATTGACAAAATTTAAAATTTAAATATAATTAAGTATATAAATCATTTTTATGGTTTATAAGGGGAAGAGTGGTACACGATATATGTATCAATATATGATGAACAGAACTCAATGGGGAAGAGTTCTGTTTATTTTTATATATGACTCTTTGTAGCAAAAATAGAACTGAATCATAAAATATTAATATATTAGTTGCATTATTTTAAAATAGTCGTTATATTTACTAAAAAGGATGGAGATGAGTATGAAAGAAAAGAGCTTAATCAAGAAAGTATTAGAAACAGATCCTGCTGCTAGATATGCATTGAATGTTATTATTAATTATCCAGGCGTACATGCGATGTTCTGTTATCGAATTAATAATTTTTTATGGAAAAAATTACATTTAAAATTTTTAGCACGTCTATTAAGTCAAATTGCAAGATTTTTTACTGGTATTGAGATTCATCCAGGAGCTACGATTGGAAAAAGGTTATTCATTGATCATGGTATGGGAGTTGTGATTGGTGAAACAACAATTATAGGAGATGACTGTGTTTTGTATCAGGGGGTGACTTTAGGCGGAGTAGGAACTGGCGAACATAAGGTAAAACGTCATCCTACGTTATTGAGTAATGTAATGATTTCAGCTGGAGCTAAGGTGATAGGAGATGTAACAATTGGTAATAATAGCATTGTAGGAGCGCAAACAGTAGTTTTGGCTAATGTTCCTGATAATTGTACAGTAGTTGGTGTTCCAGCGTTTATTGTAAAAGAAAATGGGATCAGAGTTAATAAAAAATTATAAAAAATGGTTATTTTTAATCCCTTTGGGTCTATTTATTATTGATTATATATTGATTGAAACGGGATTAATCAAGAGCATTGATTTATATGTTTACCAATTTTTACAGTCTTATGAGTCTTCTTTTATAACAAATATATTTATAATGATAACACATTTAGGTAGCTTTTTTGGAATTGTGGCAGTCATTATATTAATTTTTTTAGTCAAACGTAAATTTGCTTTAGTATGTTTATATTTATCAGCTTTACAGCAAATATTAAATATAGTATTAAAAGCTATTTTTAAAAGACCTAGGCCTAATGTGAATCATTTGGTAGAAGTAAGTAATTATAGTTTTCCAAGTGGTCATGCAATGGCGATTACTTGTTTATATGCACTAATCGTATGTTATATATATCACAGTAAGCAAAAACATCAAAATATTTTAATTATATTATGTATTTTAATAATTGTTTTAGTTGATTTAAGTCGTATTTATCTTGGGGTTCATTATTTTAGTGATGTTTTTGCTGGAAGTATGTTGTCACTTAGTTTGGTTTTATTTGTTAGTTCTAAAACTACCTTATTTTGTTGGTAAGGGTAGTTTTATTTTTGTAGTATAATTATTGTAATCAAGGAGATATTGTCTTTATGAAAAAAAATAAATTTAAACAATATGGTGAATGGATAGTAGTTGGAATTATTTTAATTGCTATTTACAAAGTATTTGATATATCATGGTTTTCTGCTTTAATATCCGCATTTTTACCGATTATAATAGGGGGGATTTTAGCGTATTTTTTAGAACCACTAGTTCAAGTAGTAACTAAATTGTTTGAAAATAATAAGAATAGTTTTTTAAAAAAAAACAAGCGAATTATTAGCACCTTATTAGTGTGTTTATTTGTATTGTTATTGATTATTTTATTACTTACTTGGTTGATACCGGTGGTAATGGGTTATGCAGTTGAATTTATTAAAAATATTGATATGTATGTAAAGGGATTTGAGATATCAATTAATAATAGCTTTGCTAATTCAGAAATTGCTCAAATGATAATTGGAATTGAGCGTGCAGTTGTTGAATCAATAAAGAATTTTAATAGTAAAGATTTTTTAGAATTAATTGCTTTTGCTGGTAAAACTGGAAGTACTTTGTTAACGATATTGTTAGGATTAATTTTTTGTCCATATATTTTAATTGAAGCGGATAAATTAGTAACTATTTTTAATCGATTTATGCTTATTTTTATAGAAGAAGAAAATCTTGAATTAATTCATAATTATGCTCTTAAATCCCATAGGATTTTGGGACAATTTATTTATGGAAAATTTATTGATTCGATAATTATTGGTTTAATTGCATTGATTGGATTTGGTTTGATGAAAATACCATTTTTCCCATTATTAGCATTTATTATATTCATTACAAATATGATACCCTATTTTGGTCCTTTTATTGGAGGGATACCGGTTGTTTTTATTGTTTTATTGATTGAAGGATTTATGCCGGCATTAACTATCGCCCTGTTTATTTTTATTTTACAACAGTTTGATGGATTAATTTTGGGACCGAGAATTTTAGGAGATAGTGTTGGTATTTCGCCTTTTTGGATTATTTGTTCAATCACTGTGTTTGGTGGTTTGTTTGGATTTATTGGGATGTTTTTAGGGGTGCCATTAATTTGTGTAATTAGAATGTTCTTTAATGATTTTATTGATTATCGTAAAAATAGAATTATAAAGCAAAGATGATGAAATGTTCTAAGATTTAAAAATATATTATGGAAGTGATGAAAAAGGATTTCTTTGGTAAAGGGAAATTCTTTTTTGATAAAATATAAAAATAATCAAATGTATTAAATAATAATCAGATGCTTTATAAAAAAGATAAAATGATTTTAATATTATGTTTAAATCAAAATAGAAAAAAGGTTTAATTCTTACTAAAAAATTAAACCTTTTTAAATATTAGATTTTATTTAATAAACATTCAACAGCAGCTAATTGAACACAGATACATAATAATTTAGCAGCTTTAGATAATTCATCAATTGATGGATATGATGGAGCAATTCTAATATTAGAATCCTGAGGATCTTTTCCATACGGGAATGTAGCGCCAATTGTTGTTAAAACTACTCCGGCTTCTTTACATAGTGTACCAACTCTTTTAGCACATCCTGGCATTACATCTAAACTGATAAAATATCCACCTTTAGGATTATACCACGAAGCTATATCTTTATCTTTTAATTCAGTATTTAAAATATCAATTACACAATCAAATTTAGGTTTTAATATCGCAGCATGTTTTTTCATATGTTGTTTAATTCCATTTACATCATTAAAGAATTTAAAATGACGTAATTGGTTCATTTTATCTTGTGAAATTGATTGAACAGATAAGCGTTTTTTTATATCGATAATATTATTGTCACTAGCAATGATACAAGAAATACCACCGCCAGCAAAAGTAATTTTTGATGTCGAAGCAACCATGATAATTAAGTCTTCATTATTATATTTTGGTAACTCATCAAAAATATTTAAAAGTATGTCGCCATTATCATATAAATCATGAACACAATAAGCATTGTCATAAATAATTCTAAAGTCTTTTGCTGCTGGTTTTAAAGCTGCTAATGCTTTAATTATATTATCACTATATGTTATTCCTTGAGGATTAGAGTATTTAGGAACACAGAACATTCCTTTTACACTTTCATCTTGAATTAGCTCGTTTATTAAATCTAAATCAGGTCCTTCATCATTCATTGGAATATTAATCATTTCAATTCCAAAATGTTCACAAATAGTAAAATGACGATCATAACCAGGTACCGGACATAAAAATTTAACATTATCTAATTTAGACCATGGCTTGCTTCCACAAACTCCAAATAGCATTGCTTGAGCAAGATAGTCATACATCAGTGTAAGGCTAGATGTTCCACCAATAACAACATTTTTTTCATTGACTTCTAATAATTGAGCAAATAGTTTACGCATCGATGGTAAGCCTTCTAAAACACCATAATTACGGCAATCAATATTATCAATTGAATCCTGTTTCATATCTAAAATAGGCATTGACAAATCTAATTGTTCACTACATGGTTTACCACGAGACATATCTAGTTTTAAGTTTTGTTTTTTAAATTCTTGATATTGTAGATCTAATGTTTTTTTAACTTCTAACAATTCTTCTTTGTTTAATTTAGTGAATGGTTTCATTGCTTTTCCCCCTATGGATATTTAGATGAGTGTATTTTACCATTATATATTATTTTTTCAAGTTAATTTAGATAAATTTGTTAAGATATGTACAGTTTAATTTAAATATTGAAGTTTCTAAACATATTATAAAGAAGTTTAATTAGAAGATAATAAAATTGATGTTTAAAATTACATATAATATAATTGGAATAAAGGGGTGAGATTTTATGATTATTAGAAGACATTATTTATTTTATGGACAAGTACAGGGGGTTGGTTTTCGTTTTACAACATATCGATTTGCCAAGGAATTAGGGTTAACCGGATGGGTTTGTAATTTATCGAATGGTGCAGTTGAAGCGTGTTTTCAAGGAAAAGAGGAAGTAATTGATTATTTAATTAGTAGGTTAGAGGATGCACGTTTTATTAAGATTGATAAAATAGAATTTGAAGATTTAAAGGTTTTGGAAAATGAAAGTTACTTTGGGATACGATATTAGTTAAAAAGGATGAAACGTTTGTTTTATCTTTTTTGTTGTAAATGAAATAAATAGAATGCTAGATAAACGGAGAATATTGTGGTATGATTATAAACTGAATATTGGTATTTAAAGATATAAAAAATTATTGTAATCAAAGGAGGTTTATTAATGAGAAGATTAAAAGCTTCAAAAGAGGCAATAAAAAAAGAAATTAGAGAACATAGATCTTCATTTTTTGTATATGTATTTTTAAGAACATTAGTGTTGATTACTATGGTTTTACAAATTCTTAATAAAAATTATGAAAATGCTTTTTTATGTATTCTTACATTATTTTTAATGATAGTACCAAGCTTTATTCAGGTGGAGTTTAAAATAGAATTACCCTCGACACTAGAAATAATTATTCTGTTATTTATTTTTAGTGCAGAAATACTTGGTGAGATTCAATCTTTTTATATTAAAATTCCAATGTGGGATACAATTTTACATACATTGAATGGATTTTTGGCTGCTGCCATAGGTTTTTCACTTGTTGATTTAATGAATAAAGATACCCGAATTAAGTTTCAATTATCACCGTTATTTATGGCTATTGTAGCTTTTTGTTTTTCAATGACTATTGGTGTTGTTTGGGAATTTTTTGAATTTGGAATGGATACTTTTGCTGGATTAGATATGCAAAAAGATACGATTATTAATCATATTACATCTGTAATTCTCGATCCGACTAAGTCTAATATACCAATAACTATCGATGGAATTAAAGAAGTTATTATCAATGGAAAAGCACTAGGTGTTGGTGGATATATTGATATCGGTTTAATTGATACGATGTATGATTTATTTGTAAATTTTATTGGAGCGTTTGTATTTTCTATTTTTGGTTATTTTTATGTGGTAAATCGTGGAAAAGGAAATTTTGTAAATAGATTTATCCCAAAATTAAAAGATAGAGAGTATCATTAAAAACTGGATAAATTATTTTTTATATAGGTAATTTATTCAGCTTTTTTTATATTAGATTAACTTATGAACAAAATTTAAGCACGTATAATCAAGATAAATTTAAAAATTATTGAAAAATTGAATTATAAGAATGATTTTGTCATATATTAAAGTAGTTGCATTTTTATTTTTATTTGGATATAATAAGCGACAAGTTATTATGGAGATTGATTTATAAAATAGCGCCAGGACTAATTTATTAGTTGACGAGGACTAGACTTTTCGAAATATTCGGCGGGTGGTCTAGAGGTATGATACTACCTAAGCGATGAACAAAAATAATGAGTGATCATTAAACAAATTCATCTGGTATCCTCCATTAATAACATAATAGAAAATTGAATATATTATGGAGGAATTTTTATGTGCGGAATTACTGCGTTTTCTGGTAAAGAAGAAGCTTTACCATTTTTACTTCAAGGGCTTTGTAAGCTTGAGTATCGAGGATATGATTCAGCAGGAGTTACACTTGTAGATAAAGCTCAACTTTTTACTATTAAAACAAAAGGAAGATTGCAAAATCTGGTTGAGAGACTTGAACAAGCTAAGCCAAAAGGATGCACTGGAATTGGGCATACTCGTTGGGCAACTCATGGAATCCCATCTAATCTTAATTCACATCCCCATACTAATAATGATAATACCATTTCTTTAGTTCATAATGGTATTATTGAAAATTATCGAGAGTTAAAAAAAGAGTTAATAGATAATGGCTACATTTTTCAAAGCGAAACTGATAGTGAAGTTGTAGTGCATTTACTTGATTTTTATTATGATGGTAATATGATTGAGGCTTTAAAAAAAGTGCATAAACGAATTCAAGGGAGTTATGCGTTATGTATTGCTTCGATTTTTGAACCTGATTGTGTTTATGTAACTAAAAAAGACAGTCCACTTATTATAGGAAAAAATGATTATAGTAGTTTTGGGGCTAGTGATATTCCAGCATTATTGGATTATACTCGGGATGTTTATTTCATTGAAGATTATGAAATGGTTAAATTATGTAAAAATAATCTTACTTTTTATAATCAAGAAGGAAAAGAAATTACTAAAAAATCTACACATATCCCTTATGATAATGAAGCTGCCAAAAAAGGCGGTTATGATACTTTTATGTTAAAAGAAATTCATGAGCAGCCTTATGCAATTAACGAAACATTACGTGGTCGAATAAAAGATAACGATCATATTGTTTTACCTGAACTAGATCAATTAAAAGATAAATTTAAAACATTTAATAAAGTATATTTTATTGCGTGTGGTACAGCGTATCATGCTTGTTTATCAGGTGCTAATGTTATGGAAAAATTAACAAAGTTACCAACGTTTTTTCAAGTTGCGTCTGAATTTAGATATAGTAATCCAATTATTGATGATAAAACTCTATGTATTTTTGTTTCTCAGTCAGGGGAAACTGCGGATACTTTAGCTGCATTACGTTTAGCAAAAAATAAGGGATGTACAACTATTGCAATTACAAATGTTTTAGGATCAACTATTTCTCGTGAGGCAGCAGCTACAATTTATACATGCGCAGGACTGGAAATTGCTGTTGCAAGTACTAAAGCTTATACAACACAAATAATTGTTCTTTTATTATTAGCAATATATATAGCACAGTCTTTGGGTAAAGAAGATAAAGACTATCATGAACTTATCGTAGGAATTAGTAATTTACCAAATCAAATTGAAATGATTTTAAAAGATGAAAAAATATTTGAAAACTATGCTAAATACTTACAAGATCAACATGATGCATATTTTATTGGACGTAATTTAGATTATGCAATTGTTTTAGAAGGTGCATTAAAATTAAAGGAAGTTTCATATATCCACGGAGATGCATATATTGCAGGTGAGTTAAAACATGGTCCAATTGCATTGATTGAAGAAGGAAGTGTTGTTATTGCAGTGGCAACGCAACCAGAAGTTGCTTGTAAAACAATTAGTAATATTCAAGAAACAATTGCTAGAGGTGCTAGAGTGATTTTATTTACGTTAGGTAATCAACAAGTGAATAATGTTAATGAAATATATTATATGCCTGATGTAAATCCAATTTTACAAACGATACTAGTCGCTATACCTTTACAATTAATTAGTTATTATGCAGCTAAACTTAAAGGTTGTGATATTGATAAACCACGAAATTTAGCTAAATCAGTAACAGTAGAATAAAATTAAATAATATCTGAATATTAAAAAATATCCGTAGTATTACGGATATTTTTATATCAAGTTTATTTTAAATAAGAAAAGTAATGATAAGTAATATAGTTAAAATATAGATATATTAAGTTATTATTTTGAGTTAAGAAGTTTATTAATACTTATAACAAGCAAAATATTGATAATATAAGCTATATTTTTTATGAATTATATTAATTAAATAAATTCATCTTTTAATCGTTTAAGTGCTTCAATTAAAGTTTTTGTTGGGCAGGCAATATTTATGCGTTCAAATCCTTCTCCCTCATTTCCAAAAATATATCCTTCATCAAAATACAAATCAGCATTATGCATTTTTGTTTCTAATTCTTTATAATCATAACCATATGCTCTAAAATCAAGCCATGCTAAATAAGTACCTTGTAGAGGTGAAATTTTAACTAATGGCAAATTTTCAGCTAAATAATCTTTTAATAAGTTATAGTTTTTATAAATTAATTTAATGAATTCTGTTAACCATTCTTCTGCTTCGTTATATGCTAAAATAGTTGCTTTATATGCAAGAGTATTTAAACTATGAAAGCATCTTTTTTCTTGTTGTAAAATGAATTTATTTCTTAAATTAGGGTTTTTAATAAAAATATTTGATCCTTGTAATCCAGCTAAATTAAAACTTTTACTAGGAGCACTACAAGTAATAGTAATATTTTCAATTTCTTTACTAATAGTAGCAATAGGGTAATGTTTAAAGCTTGGCATAATTAAATCACAGTGTATTTCATCACTTACAATGATTATATTATTTTCTAAACAAATTTGGGCAATTTTTTCTAATTCTTGTTTATTCCAAACTCGTGAAATTGGATTATGGGGATTACATAGTAGTAGTAATTTATTTTTACAATCTTTTGCAAGTTGTTCGAATTTATCGAAATCAATCGTATAATTTGTATCTGTATTTATTAATGGACATTTTACAAGTTTCCGATTATTTATTTCAATAGCTTGATAAAACGGGTGATATATTGGTGTAAAAGTTATTACACCATCATCTTTATCTGTATATGCTAATATAGCATCATATATAGCAGGAACTATTCCATTAGATAAGACAATCATTTCTTTATCTATTTTATAATTGTGGCGACGTGCAATCCAATTTATAACAGCTTGATAATATTCATCATTAGGATTAGTATATCCTAATACAGCATCATTTTCTAAAAAGTTAATCAAGCCATTTTTTATTTCCGGTGCTAATGGCATATCGACATCAGCTACTGAAAATGGAGCTATATTTTCTGGTGTTCCAGGTTTCATTAAATTCCATTTACTTGAACCTTGGTTATTACGATTAATTAATGTTTCAAAATTATATTTCATATTTTCCCTCATCAAAAATTTATTTATTATGTTTTTTTTCTTTAATAACAGTAAAAAGCAACCATATTCCTAAACCAACAGCTGTAATATATCCAATAAAGCCTAAAGCTGGTATCCCAAATACCTTAGGTGTCATTTGCGTAGTACAAAGTAAACTACTTGCCATCAATAAGCCAGCACTTACAATTCCTACAGTTAATTTATTAACCATATGATTGATCGATTTAAGGGGTACACTTGATTCCATAATATCTAAATTAACTTTTAAACGTCCTTTCATTATCATTTTAATAATTTCTGATAATTGTACTGGAAGTTCAATCCCATTTTTAAAAGCTTCATATGCTTTTTTACCATTTGTAGATAATTCTTTTTTCAAATCGAAACGAGTAAATAATTGTTTACTCACATGATTAGCTGCTATTTCAATAATACTTATTTCTGGATCAATTAACATCACAGTACTTTCGATTGTTACTAGTCCTCTAGCTAACATACTTACACCTTTAGGCATAGAAATACGATGGCGATGTGCAATTGAAAATATTTCTTGAATAACTTCACTTAAATTAATATCTTTTAAATTTGCATTGACATAATGATGCATAAAAGTTTCAATATCATTATAAAATAAAGTATAATCTATACGATTATCATGATTACCTAAAGTTAAGATAACATCAACAAGTTTTTGAGTATCGTTATTGCCAATAGCGACTACTGCATTTTTCATCAATGATTTATCTTCTTTATTTAAAATCCCCATCATTCCAAAATCAATCCAGACAATTTTTCCATCTTTTATTCTAAGATTACCAGGATGGGGATCAGCATGAAAAAAGCCATCATCTACTATCTGTTTTATATAATTTTCTGCAAGTTTAGCAGCTATTTCTTTATGATCATAACCATTTTTTATAAGTAAGTCAGTTTGATCTATTTGAATACCATCGATATACTCCATCACTAGAATTTTACTTGTAGTAAAGTCTGTTTCTATCGATGGAGTAGCAATACAATTTATATTACTATTTAAATATGCAAAATCTTTTGCATATTTTGCTTCATTTAAAAAATCCATCTCTTCTTTAGCAGTATGCCAAAACTCATCTAAAACAATATTTAAATCAACAACGCTGCCTAATGTTTCATTAATTTTAAGTAATTTTGCAGCTCTTCTAATTAATGAAATATCTTGTTCCATAGTTTCGTAGATATTAGGTCTTTGTACTTTTACAACAATATCTTTACCATTTTTTAAAGTGGCTCGATGTACTTGAGCAATTGATGCACTACCTAAAGGAACAGGATCAAAATAAGAAAACATTTCATTTATATCACAGCCATACTCATTTTCAATAAGATTATAGATTATCTTTGTATCAAGTGGACTAACATTATCACGAAGTTTTATTAATTCTTTACAGTAACGTTGTGAAAACATATCTTGACGAGAGGACATAATCTGTCCAATCTTAACAAAAGTAGGTCCTAAATCTTCTAAAATTACTCTAAACTTTACAGGATCAATTCCCTTAGTTAAGTGGTGTTTTTTTAAGATACTAATAATTTGTAGGAGTCGTTTTTTACTGCTTAGTGGATGTCTGTTATTTTGTTTCATGTTTTGTGTTTTGTAATTCTGTAATTTTTTCTTTTAAAATTTCTAAATCATTAGGATTTATATTTTCTAGGTCTTTTGAAATTTGATCTACTGATACTGTTTTTTCTGTTTTCTTAGTAAGATTGTGTTTTAGTTCTTCATTTAAAGTTTTACCTTGTTCTACAGTTAATTCACCTTTTTTTACTAATTCATCAACAACATCTTTAGATTTTTCTATTGTAGTAGCTACAGCTCCTATTCCAGCTAATAATATTTTTTTTAATTCTTCACTTAAATTATTCATAATAATTCTCCTGTTATGAAGTGACCGTTGTCAAGAGTAAACTTCAATTCATAATTAATTATATTTAATTGTGCTTCAATAGCACCTATAAGCACCTAAAAAAC
>JAGZCC010000034.1 GCA_018369555.1 Thomasclavelia spiroformis | reverse complement strand
GGATCAAAGAAAAAAGAAAATATTAAGTATAGTAATTCTGATAGCAGCAATACTGATAGTTAGTATCGGGTGGTTTATTATTAAAAATAACAAATATGATGCCTATAATCAGTACAATACCGACAATAAGGATACTGGAGAAGTAATGCATTATAGTAAAGAAAGTGATAAGCTGTATGTTTCTCTATTTTATCCAAAAACCGAAAGTAAAAAACTCAATCGTATTATCAATGATTACTACACAGAATATCTTAATCATCAAAAAAACAATAAAGATAGTAAAGATATTATTTATATTGATTATTCAACTGATAAAGTATTTGACCAGTATCTTAATCTTTCATTTACAGTTGAGCGATATAACGAGGATAATAAAAAAACAGCTACTGAAACTAAACGCATTGCTTATGATTTAAATAAAGAAAAGATGCTTAGTGTAAATGACTGTCTAAGAAGATCTTATAAAAGAGCATTAGCAAATATCAACGGAATAGCTGAAATTGAACCTGAACATACAGAACTTAAAATCGGGAAAAAAAATCTAATAATTTATAACAATGACAAAGAAAAAATAGAAATAAATTATGACCAAAATAAAGAACTGATCAGGCTGGCAAATAAAAATATTCCATCTGAAGCACCGTTAGATGTAAAAGAACCAGCAGCACAGCCTAAAATAGATCCAAATAAAAAAATGATAGCAATAACATTAGATGACGGACCTCATAAAAGCAATACATTAAGAACAGTAGAACTGTTTGAAAAATATAACGGAAGAGCAACATTTTTAATGCTAGGGAAGAATGTAAAACAGTATCCAGAAATAGTAAAAACAGTATATGAACATGGATTTGAAATAGGAAGTCATTCATGGGATCATCCGGATTTAAGAAAACTTGATGCCAGCAAAATAGAGAAACAGATAGTAGATACACAAAATGAAATATATAGAATAACTGGAGACGAGCCAAAAATCATACGACCACCATTTGGTGCAGTGAATGAAACTGCAAAACAGGTAATAGCAAATAATGGAATGAAGATAGCACTGTGGAATTTAGATACAGAAGACTGGAAAGTAAAAAATGCCCAAAAGATCAAGGAAGCGATGGTAAATCAGGCATTTGATGGGGCAGTAATATTGATACATGATATTCATACATTTACAATAGATGGACTAGAGATGGCATTGGAAGAGTTAGATAGAAATGGCTACCAGTTTGTAACACTAGAAATGCTAAGTCAATATAAAGAATTGAAGAATGTTATACGTTAAAAATAAAACCAGCTTGAACATAGTTTTAGCTGGTTTTGTTTTTATATTTAATTCATAATTTCAATTAATTAAAAGAATAATATAATAAGTAGATAACATAATAATTTTCTAGTAGAATTTGAAAAGATTAAACATTACTGATAGAAAGTTTTTATCCAAATACTTAATAATGTTAAAATTTATTATATAAAACAGTTATATATTAATTAAATAGTCTATAATAAAGAAGATACGTTTATATAATTAGTAATTAAATTATTTTTATAATAATTATGACAAAAGAATTGTAAAGCGGATATTATATAATTATCTATTCTATAAGAATAAAGATAATAAATTAAAACTTAAAGATATTTATAGCTTTATATAAATATAGAATAAAATTATCAAAAATATCCTAAATAAAAAATTATAAAAGAATACTGATTAATAAAAAAATAAATTACTTTTTTGAATTAAGAATAATATGTAGATATTTAATTAATAAATATTAAAAGAAGGTATTGTATTAATAACGATAGGGTATAATAATTATATGATTTAAAAAAATTGGTTATAAAATAATTCATTTAATAATATCAATTTTAGCATATTAGATAGGTTTATTATTGAATTAACAGTAAAAATTTAAATGAAATCTATTGCTGTAGTATTAGAATATAAATTCCAACAAAATAATAGAAAAAGCTAATTTAAAAAGATAAAATATCTATAAAATTAAATTATTGATAACATTTTTAATGTTTCACGTGAAACATTAAAAATATAAATTAATATATAAATTGAAAAATATTTGACTTTAGTTCTATAGTTTGTTAAAGTTAAGATTGGAAAAGCAAAGATGGGAAGATGTTAAAGTGGCGCAAATAGAGACTTAGTGGTTGGTGGAAACTAAGAGTTAAGCTTTAAGAGATGGCCCCGGAGCTGTTATCTTGAATAGTTAAAGATAAACGTCTAACTTGCGTTAAAAGTTTAGAGTGACACAGTAATGTGTAAAAAAGGTGGTACCGCGATTATATTCGTCCTTTTATGGGACGTTTTTATTTTGAAAACTAACTATATAAAGTTTAAGAATTTTTGATGAAAAAGTTTGAAAATATTAATTTTTATAATTTTAATAGTTGGTATGGTTCTTTGAAAAGTGAATATAGATTTATAGTTTTTAGAGATGATAAAAATAACCAATATAGGTTCATTTTTTAAGTTTATATATAGTTATTGTATATCTTAAAAATATTGGATTAAATAGTTGATTAGCAGTTAAAAGATGATAAATAATTCTAAGTAATTAGCTTACAAATGTTTTTTACCTGAAAAAGCTGCAATTCATATTTTTTTAAAATAGATTATATTTAATAATCAAAAATATTATTTGATATAAAGTCTTTTGTAATTATTTAGACTCTTTTTTGGTAATAGTAGTGGAGTGTTAAATTGACTAGGTTTATAGTGATGAAAAGTGATTTTTACTAATTTTGTGATTTGAAAAGGTATAGAATAGTTATATATATTCTTTAATTTCACTATTGATATCAAAGTGTTTTCATATATTTCTAATATTAATATGAACGATATTTTCAGTACTGAAAAAAGTTTAAAAATATTTATATAGATTGTCCTATATTTAGATTTAAAAAGACTATTAAGTTCAAAAACAATATCAATCCATTTTTGTAATTAATGTATATAAATGTTTAATTTTTTAAAATTATGATGATATATAGTTATTGGTTTTTTATTTATAAAAATTAAAATGATTGATTTTGATGATTAATTAGAGTTTTATATAGTTAAAATCTTCTAAGGTATTATAAAGGTTAAAGGTATTAGATTATTATTTTGGTAATGCTTCTTTGGAATTTACAAGTCTTGGAATTGATGAAGATAACAGTATACTTTAGATCTAAAAAAATTTAATATGTAAAATGTTAGTATTCAAAATTTTCTATATTAACTACGATAGTTTTTTAGAAAAAGGTTTAAGTTTACCAATTGGAAGATTAAAATCATCTATAACACTAGAAAAATAGGAGAAGAAATGAGTTCACTAGTTACATTATTTCTAATAGAAAAGAAGTGTTTTTGTTTTTCAATATTGATATAAACTAAATATTTTATAAAATCATATTCTTTTTTATGAAGATTATCTAGAAATAGTATCACATATTTAGAATTTAAAATCTGGTTCAAAATAAGAATTGAAGATGCATCTAGGCAATCATGATTTAGAAATAAGGTATGATAAGATCTTTTTTAAGTAGCCAAGCTATAAGGAGAGATACAAATCTATGTTCACGTATTTTATTTCAAAGAATAATTTAACCGTAATCAATCACGGATAAATAAGATTGATAGAAAGGAAAAGATATTCTGTAGATGACTAATTAAATAAGTCATTTACAATATACCGAGGGAATAAAGGTATGAAAAATGAAAAGGATTTTTATCTTACAACAGCTATTACATATACTTCTGGGAAACCACATATTGGAAATACCTATGAGATTATTCTAGCTGATGCAATTGCAAGATTTAAAAAACAAGAAGGCTATAATGTTTATTTTCAAACTGGAACAGATGAACATGGTCAAAAAATAGAATTAAAAGCTAAAGAGGCTGGAATTCCTCCACAACAATTTGTAGATGAAAAAGCAGCTGAAGTAAAAAGAATTTGGGATTTAATGGATACAACATATGATCGTTTTATGAGGACAACCGATGACTATCATAAAAAACAAGTACAAAAAATATTTAAAAAATTGTATGATCAAGGAGATATATATCTAGGACATTACGAAGGAAAATATTGTACTGCATGCGAATCATTTTTTACAGAATCACAATTAGTTGATGGTAAATGTCCAGATTGTGGTGGAGAGGTAAATGATGCAAAAGAAGAAGCATATTTCTTTAAATTATCAAAATATGCTGATCGATTAATTGAACATATTGAAAAACATCCAGAATTTATTCAACCTGTATCACGTAAAAATGAAATGATGAACAATTTTTTAAAACCAGGATTACAAGATCTATGTGTATCAAGAACATCTTTTAAATGGTCAATTCCAGTAGATTTCGATCCAAAGCATGTTGTATATGTGTGGATTGATGCATTAACTAATTATATCACTGGTTTAGGATATGATGTAGATGGAAATCATGGTGAGTTATATAAAAGATATTGGCCTGCAAATTTACATTTAATTGGTAAAGATATAGTGCGTTTCCATACTATTTATTGGCCAATTATGTTAATGGCTTTAGATATTCCGTTGCCAAAACAAGTATTTGGTCATCCATGGTTATTACAAGGCGAAAGTAAAATGTCAAAATCAAAAGGTAACGTCATTTATGCTGATGATTTAGTTGAAATTTTTGGAGTGGATGCGGTTAGATATTATCTATTGCATGAAATTCCATATGATAATGATGGAAGTATCACATGGGATTTATTAATTGAAAAAATAAATTCTGATCTAGCAAATGTTTTAGGTAATTTAGTAAACAGAACTATTTCTATGTCTAATAAATATTTTAATGGAATAGTTAACAATCCAAATGTCCATGAGCCAGTAGATGATGATTTGATTAATATTGCATTAGAAATGCCTAAAAAAGTGGTAAATAAAATGGATGAATTTAAATCATCAGATGCATTAGATGCAATATTTACATTACTTAGAAGAACAAATAAATATATTGATGAAACAATGCCATGGGCATTAGCTAAAGATGAAAATAAAAAAGATCGTTTAGCAACAGTGCTATATAACCTAATTGAAAGTATTCGTTTTAGTGCTATAGCATTGGTACCATTTATCCCTTCAACTGCAAATAAAATTTTAAATCAAATAAATACTGATCAAAGAGATTTCGAGACATTAAATAAATTTGGTATGTATAAAGAAGGAACTAAAGTTACTGAAAAACCAGAAATATTATTTGCACGTTTAGATCCAAAAGAAATTGAAAAAAAAGTGGAAAAATTATCTACGGTAGAAAAAGTAAAAGAAGAAATAGAAATAAAGGAAGATGATTTAATTACAATTGAAGACTTTAAAAAAGTTGAATTAGTTGTTGGAACAGTAGAAGAATGTAAAAAGCATCCTAATGCTGATAAATTATTAGTATCGAAAATTAATATAGGTAAAGAAACAAGACAAATAGTTAGTGGGATTGCAGATTACTATAGTCCAGAAGAATTTATCGGTAAAAAAGTAATTGTAATTACTAACTTAAAAGTTGCAAAATTGAGAGGCGTAGAATCTCAAGGAATGATTTTAGCAGGTGAAACAAAAGATTTACTAGAAGTAGTAAGTGTAGCAAATTTACCAAATGGTACTAAAATTCGATAATAAAAAATAGCTAGTAAACTGATATAATAGTTATCTAGCTATTTTAATTAAAATATAATTATTTAAATGATGTATCATTATTAGGTGAAAGTTTTATTAATAGATTATTTTTAATTAATCGAGGTCTAATAATTAAATAAATTGATGATGAAAGAATAATAGTAAGGATTGCATTTACAGAAGTTGTAATAGCATTCCAACTTGCTAATGTGGCAGCTGCTTTTTGAGGGGTACCTAAAATAATTAAATTATAAAAATATCCAAATATAGGTTCACCAATAATATTAAAAAGCATACCGGCTGTTGAAGAAATTATCACATAGATAAATAATTTAGAATCATTTTTAGAATTATTTATTTTAAAAATTTTGTGAGCAAATAAACCAGTAAAAATACCAATCAAGAACTTTAAAATTATAGTTTTAGGTGCATAAGTAATGTATGTAGGATCAAGTAAATCTCCGATCCCCATACCAATAGCTCCAGCTAGACCACCAGGGATGCCACCTAATAATAATGCTGCAAGAACACAAAATGTATTTCCTAAATGAAATGAAGTTGTTCCCCCTGGAGTTGGTATTTTGATTTGTAAAAAAGTAAAAGAAATATACGCTAAAGCTGACATTAAGCCAATTATTGCAATTTTTAAGGTTTTATTATTCATATATTTATCCTCCTTGATTAAACATTTTATCATTAATCTGTATATTAAAAAATGTACAGATTAAATCAAAATAAAGTGTACAGTTAAATTGAAAATTAAAAAATTATTAAGGAAATCTAATAATGATAATGTATTTTTAGAAATAGTAAATAGGTAAGGTGAATATATATGAAAGTAAATGAATTAGCAGTTAAAGAAATATTAAATGAATTAAAGTCTAAAGATGTAAAATTAATTGCTGCTACTAAGTATGTAGATATAGATGAAATTAATAATTTAGAAAAATTGGGAGTAATGTATTTTGGAGAAAATCGTGTACAAGCATTTTTAGAAAAATATGAAAAATATACAGGTAATTGTAAATTTCATATGATTGGAACATTACAGCCTAACAAAGTGAAGTATATAATTGATAAAGTTGACTTAATTCATTCAGTAGATAATTATTCTCTATTAAAAGAAATTGAAAAACAAGCAAAAAAGCATGATTTAGTAATGAAAGTTTTAATTCAAATCAACATAGCTGAAGAAGAGAGTAAACATGGCTTTAAAGTTGACGAAATTGAAGAAGTATTTGATATATTAAAAAATTATCCACATATTGAAGTAAAAGGCTTAATGATGATGGCACCTAATATTGATGCAGAAAAAACAAGAATATATTTTAAACAAACTCAAGATCTATTTGAGAAATTAAAAAATAAATATCCAGAATACCCTCTGAGTGAGTTATCAATGGGAATGTCAAATGATTATAAAGTTGCTTTAGAATATGGAGCAACAATGGTAAGAATAGGAAGTAATTTATTTAAGTAATTTTTTATAACCAGTATGGTCTATTAAATATTGTTGATTAAAAATATTGATTTTGCAGGAAAAATAAGATAACTTAATAAAAGAGCTAAATGAAATATAGTTAATTATATGGAATTTACTGAAGGAGAATTATAAAAATTAATATTATATTATCAATTAATATAAACAATATACTATTGAATTAATCAGAGTGGAATTAATATAATTGATATTTTTAGGAAAATTGTATATAAGAGTTAATAAGTTATATATTAAAAATGGGAATAAATTATATGGGGAGGAAAAGTGTATAAAATACACTTAGTAATTTAATATGAATAAAAAGATACGTATTGTAATTTTAACAGAGGATTATTTATTAAAAGAAAGTTTGGTTAATAAAATAAATAATAATAGTGATTATGAGATAATTGGTGTATTTAATGATGGTATAAAATGTTTAAAATATTTGATTGATCATGAAAGTGATTTATTTGTAATTGATTTTATGCTTACTAATATAGATGTAGTAGGATTAATAACGCAGGTAAGAAAGAATAATTCTCAAGCATTTAAAAAATTATTATGTATTAGTGATTTTGATTTATTAGTATTTGATATTTTAAAGGAATTATCAATAGATTATTGCTTAAGAAAACCTTTTAATTTAGATTATTTTATAGAAATAGTTAAACGGATGTTTGATGATAAATTTGAAACTTCTAAAGTAGAAAATAATAATATAAAAAATGAATTAAATAAAATTTTTATTGGACTTGGGATGCCATGTCATTTAAAAGGTTATAATTATTTATTAACAGGTATAAGTGATGTATGTAATAATATTAGTTTATTAGATGAGATAACTAAAAAACTATATCCCAATATAGCTAGAAAATGTGGAACTACAGCATCAAGAGTAGAACAATCAATAAGACATATTATTAAAGTTACTTGGATGAATGGTAATCATAAAGAATTAGAAAAGATTTTTGGTATAAGGGCAAGGAAAAGACCTTGCAATTCAGAATTTATTTCAAAAATAGCAGATATTTTATCTGAAGATTATTATTAATAACGAAAAAGGGAGAAAATGTAATTGAGGTTCTTTCTTACTTTAGGGTAAAACATTAAAGGAGATTTCTCATATTATCGATAGATTCAATAATATATGAAACCTCCTATTTTTACTTACCCATTATCTAGTAAGAACCATAATTGACTGTATTTTCTCCTTTTATATTACGAAGAATATAATGTATTATTGTATGATGGAACTTAACTTTATTTTTGCTAATGAAAATGCAAAAATAAAAAATTTAAGAGTAATTAGATAAAGATACTGTTGATATTAGTGTGCAATATACAAAACAGGATATAATAAAGTGTTTATATAGAATGTTTACATAATTATATCTTTTAGATGTGATTATATTTTTTAATTAGACCACATAATTTTTTGAATTATCTACAGTCGAGAATTGATGCATAATTTATTTTTATTGATACTAGTATTTAAATTTTCAGTGATTTTATTATTGAAAAAATCTTAAGAAATATTTTACATATATAAATTTAAAGCAACTAGATAGAGATAATATAAAATGTTTCTTATAGAATCAAAAAAACAGTTTTTAAGTTAAACTGTTTTCTAGAAATTTATAAATTATAAATAACTATGGCGACTAGCAGCCTTAGTTTGGTGCTCTAATCTTAATTTATCAGCAATCATTGCAATAAATTCTGAATTAGTTGGCTTAGATTTAGTAGCACTAACTGTATAACCAAAAATATCATCAATAGCATCTGTATTACCACGATTCCATGCCACTTCAATTGCATGACGAATTGCTCTTTCAACCCTAGAAGCAGTAGTACTATATTGACGAGCAATATCTGGATAAAGCACTTTAGTAACTTGACCAAGTAATTCAATATTGTAATAAGTAGATAGAATTGCAGTTCTCAAATACATATAACCTTTTATATGTGCAGGAATGCCTACTTCGTGAAGAATTTCTGTAATTTCGTTTTCCAATTTAATTTTCTTGTATTTCTCAGATTCATTTTGATTAAAATCCTTCATATCTTCTAATGATATCTTCATAATTGAATTCAAAGTATTTGTAAAATAATTTAGATCAAATGGTTGTTTAAAACAATAATTAACATTTAGTTTTTCTAAAGTTTCACAAATTAAAGAATTTGTAAAACTAGTGATGCATACAACTTTATTATATGCATGTTGATTAGTTGCTTTTAACTTATTTAAAACCCCAATACCATCAATATTTGTCAACATTAAGTCAATAATTAACAAATCACAATTATTAGTTGATAAATAATTTAAACAATTTGTTGCGTTATCACTTGTACCGATAACTGTAAAGTTATTGGTTTTAACTAAGCTTTCTTTAATATTATTTAATAAATCTTTGTTTTCTTCTAAAATATATACAGTATATTTTTTCATGTCTGTCATCTTTTTATTCCCCTTTCGCTTTGTAGACAAAATTTATTATATTTATACACTTTTAAAGATGAAAGACTTTGAGCATAAAAAAAATTCGATTTAGAAAACTAATGAAGAAAATTTTTTAAATATGTAAAGTTTTCGTGTTAATTCGAGAAAAATTAACGAATTCTAAAGGATAATAACGATAGTTGTCGAAAGAAAAAAAATGCTATAAATTCGATATAAAATTGTATTATAATACATAATATGATATTATTTAACATGGTAATTGAAATATAGAGGAGGTCACATGAAAGAAAACAAATTCATAAAATTTATAACTTCAAAGTATTTAGTTTTAACAGTACAATTAATTGCAACTGCAGTTTTTACATATTTTATATTCGTATTAAATATAATTCCATTAAAACATTTAATACCTATAACGGTAATTTTATCATTGTTGATAATAATATTTTTCATTATTATGTATAGTGGTCAAAAAAAGCAAAAACAAGGTTTACGCAGTAAAAGGGGTGCGATAACTAAAATTATTAGTTTATTATTGAGTATTGTATTAATGATTGGTACTACATATATTATGAGAAGTGAGTCATTTTTTAATAGAGTAACAGATGTAAGTACACAAAAATACTTGATATCAATAATTACTATGAAAGACAACGAAAAAACAAAATTAGATCAGTTTGATGGAGATAAATTTGGGGTGTCATATCAACATGATTCAACAACAGTAGCCAAAGCTATTTCAGATATGGAAGACGAAATAGGAGAACAAGAGTATACAAAGTTTGATGATTATTCAAGCCTTGCTGATGCATTATATGAAGGTAAAGTAGAGGCAATAGTTGTAGGACAAGAATATAAATCAATGCTAGAGGCAAATCATGAAAATTTTGATAATGATACAAAGATTATTAAATCATATGAATATGATGCAAAATTAAGTGTAACAACTAAACAAACTGATGTTACAGAAAGTCCGTTTAGTGTATATGTAACTGGAATTGATACTTATGGTAGTGTTAATACAGTATCTAGAAGTGATGTAAATTTGATTATTACAGTTAATCCAAAAACAAAACAGATATTAATGACAAGTATTCCACGAGATTGTGAAATAAAATTAGATCGTAATGGAAAAATGGATAAGTTAACACATACTGGTATTTATGGTACAAGTGAAACAATTAGTACAATTGAAAATTTCTTAGATATGCAAATAAATTATTATGCAAGAACTAATTTTAGCGGAATAACAAATATTATTGATGCATTAGGTGGAATTACAGTAGAATCAGATTATAGTTTTGAAACATTACATGGTAATTATCAAATTGAAAAAGGTAAAAATGAGATGGATGGCGATATGGCACTATGTTTCGTACGTGAAAGATATTCGTTACCAAATGGTGATTTTGATCGTGGTAGAAACCAACAAAAAGTTTTAAAGGCTATGATGGATAAAGCAATGTCACCAAAAATTATTACTAATTTTAATAATATTTTGAGTGCAGTTGAAGGTAGCTTTGAAACAGATATGTCAAGCAGTGAAATTAAATCCTTAATCAATATGCAATTAAATGATATGGCTGATTGGTCAATTCACAATGTTCAAGTTCAAGGAAAAGGTTATTTGACTACAAAAACTTATTCTATGAGAGGAACAGAAGTATATGTAATGAAATCAGATAAGGATCAAGTCGAAAAGATATCTGAGCTAATTAATTCAGTTGAAGAAGGAAAGCAAATAACTGATGAAGATATAGCAGATATAGAAGAGTTGCAAAATTAAAATAAGTAAATGAGATGTCAGAGTTAGACATCTCATTTTGTTTGTTATAGAAAATTTATAGTTTTGGTAATGATTAAGAAAGCTTTGAATTATAAAAGAAATAGGGATAATATGAAAAATTATGTAAGTGGAAAGTTAACAATTATAAAAGCATTAGTGTGATTAAGATGTTAATCGAGATATCGTCTCAAATAAGCGTTTTTAGTTTTATAGATTTATAAAAAAAGTAAAGTTATTATTTACAGGAAATAGAAAACCATGAAAATACAAGTATAGAGAAAGAAGTTTTTAGAATCAAAGATACTGTATTGACACAACATGCAGTTAAAAAAGTTTAGTATAAGAAATCATAATAGTTAGAAATACAGAAGGATTGAAATGTTTAAAGAGTGTAAATCACTATATAAGTAATATTTAGATAATTTAGAGGCATAGTGAGAAGGTAGTTGTGAATTTCATACCAGATTAAAAAAGAAAGTATTGAAAAGTTTGATATTAGAATAATTTACGTTAAATTATAGAATTAATTATAAAAGGCCAAATTTATTTCTTAATTATATTTATAATAGAATCTTTATTATTTTACAATGAATTATTTACTAATTTTTCTTTGATATGACATTATAATATGATAATATAAAACTGTTATTTATGGGGTGAAGATTGTGAAAAAAAGAAAAAGAAAAAAAAGTTTATTTTCTAAATTAACTTCTAAAGGGGTAATATTAACAATACAGTTAATTACATCTATTGTATTTTTAATATATATTTTTAATTTAAAAGTTATTCCAGTAAAATATTATATAATTTTGATAATATTAATAATCATATTGTTTTTAGCTGAAACAATATGGATAACATCAGGATTAAGAAAAAAAAGAAGAACAGGTTCAATAAGAAGAGTATTTTTTAGTAAAGTTACTAGTTTAGTAATGTCAATATTATTAATAACAGGAAGTATTTATGCATCGATAGGAGATAATTTTATTAATAATATTACAAATGCCTTTATGCAAACACGTGTTATTGCAGTTTATGCTTTAAAAACTAGTAATATTGAGCAAGTAAGTGATTTAAATGATAAGGTAATTGGAATTGAAAATAAAAAAAGTATTTCATATATTACAGAGGCATTGGCAGAAATTCAAGATCAAATAAATAAAGAACCTGAAAAAGAAGTATATAAAGATTATGTTCAATTAGCGGATGCATTATATAAAGGTGATGTTGACTGTATTATTGCAGATCAATCTTATTTAGGTACTTTAGAAACAAATCATGAGGGATTTGTAGATGAAACTAATGTAATTTATACACTAGAAGTACAAGAAAAAATAGAAACAGTGACAACTAAAACAGATGTAGTAGAGAATCCATTCATTGTTTATTTAACAGGAATAGACACATATGGTTCTGTATCAACAATATCTCGAGCTGATGTTAATTTAGTTGTATGTGTAAATCCAATCAACAAACAAATTTTGTTAATTAGCGTTCCACGTGATACACAAATAAATTTACATAAAAATGGAAAGATGGATAAATTAACTCATTCGGCGATGTATGGAATTAATGAAACAATTCAAACGTTAGAGGACTTTTTGGATATGAAGGTTAATTATTATGCAAAAACAAATTTCAGTGGCATAATTAATATTATTGATGCATTAGGAGGGGTTAAAGTAGAATCTCCATATGCATTTACTACTTTACATGGTAATTATGAAATAAAAAAAGGAATAAATGAAATGGATGGTGAAAAAGCATTATGCTTTGTCCGAGAAAGATATGCCTTACCACATGGAGATTTTGATCGTGGAAAAAATCAACAACGTCTTTTAAAAGCTATGTTGAAAAAAGCAATGTCACCAAAAATTATTACTAACTATAAAAATATTTTAGCTGCAATTGAAGGTAGTTTTGAAACTGATATGTCAAGTGATGATATTAAATCCTTAATAAATATGCAGTTAGATGATATGGTAAATTGGGATATTTTTAATGCTCAAATCACCGGTAAAGATTCTCAATCATATAATACGTATTCACAAAAAGGTCAAAAGACATATATTACAATCCCAGATAAAGATGTTTTAAATAAGATTAAAAAAGTTATTGATAAAATGGAGAGTGGAAAAAAACTTACAGAGAAAGACATCGAAGAATTAAACTAGTCGACAATATGTCGACTTTTAATTTTTAAATAAGAATAGTTTTTGATGTTAATTATGTTTAATAATTGATTCAGTTAATTTTTGTGATATAATGGTCGTAAAATAAAAAGAGGAGTAGTTATTCAAGGGCCATGAAAAAGAAAAGAAGAAGAGTAAGGACAAGGATTAAAGTTATTGGGGTTCTTTTATTGGGGTATATATTATTTTTTACTTTTACATCAATCTATTATCGTGACAAGTGGTATCCTAATACTACTGTTAATGGTATTGATGTATCAAATTTAACATATAATGAAACAAGAGAAAAGATTGCTAAAAAAGTTGACAATTATCAATTAGAAATTATTGGAAAAAATAATGTGTCATTTAAAATAAATGGTAAAGATATTGACTTAAAAGCAACTTATGAAAAAAATTTAAAGAAAGGTTTTTCTAAGCATTTTGATGATCGTAGCTTATTTGGAATATTTGCAAATCATGATTATGAGATTGATTTGAAGATAAGTTATAATCAAGATACACTAAAAAAATTGATTAATGATTCAATATTAATCAATGGAAGTGATGATTATAAAATTGAAGAATCTATTCCAGATCATGTTGTATATGATGAAAAAACACAAACAGGTAAGATTGTTGAAGGAGTAAATGGAAATAAGTTAGATCCAGAAGAATTTAGACTAGTTATTAAAAATGCATTAAAAAATATTCAAACTAAAATAGATTTAACCGATAAAGAATCGTATCCAGATGTTTATGAAAAATCAACTAATAAAAATATTGAAAAACAATTATTCACATATAATAATTATCTTTTAAATTGGATTTCATGGGATATGGGAGAAGGAGTAACTGAAACAATTACCCCTAATGATATTAAAGATTGGCTTGTTGCTGACGATTCTGGTAAAGTAACTTTGGATAAAGATGAAGTAGACGATTGGGTTGAAGATTTTTGTTTGAAATACAAAACAGTAGGGAAAAAACGTCATTTTACTACTCATACTGGACAAGTCATAGAAATTTCAGGTGGAGATTATGGTTGGAGACTTGATTATGATAAAATAGTAGAACAAGTTTGTGATATAATTACTAAAAAAACAGATGAGGATTTAATAAATAATTATATTGAAAATAAAAGTCAAGAAAATATAAATAAATTAACTACTAAATTAGAACCGGTCTATAGTAATAAGGGATATAAAAAAGATTATAAAAATTATGAAAATGATTGGGATACTAAAAATTATAGTGAAATAGATTTGACGGAACAGAAAGTTTATGTTTATCGTGATGGTCAATTAGCATATTCATGTATTTGTGTTAGTGGTTTACCAACAGAAAAACAAGATAGAATTACTCGTACAGGAATATGGTATATTAAAGAAAAGCGATTAGAAAAAGTTTTAGTTGGAGAAAATTATAAGACACCAGTAAAATATTGGATTAGGATTATGTGGACAGGAACAGGATATCATGCATTAAACCGTAGTGATTGGGATAAATGGACGCCTGAGCTATATAAAACAAAAGGGTCACATGGATGCTTAAATTTAAAAGAAGAAGATGCTAAGAATTTATATGATTTAATTAATTCTGGTGATCCTGTATTTATTCATTATTAAAAAAGAGATTTGTTATACTTTAAAATGAGATTTAAAGTATAAAATCTCTTTTTTATTTGTTCTTGCTTTACTGCATTTATAGTCATTAAAAATAGCAGTTAGAACATTTGAAACAATCGAAACCTAAATAGATAAAGGAGTAAAGAATAGTTTTTGAATATTACATACATTTTATTAGAAAGATAAGGGGTGTAAAATATATTCAAAGTTATTAAAGAAAATGTATCTAAAAATTTCTTTTGAGTTTTTTTATATTATCTTGGATTAAAAAAAGCTAATATATCAGTAAGCATAGTATTATATTATAAAAAAAGAGGGATAATCATAAAATGCATGATTTATCACTCTTTTTTTATTTTTGTATATATTTTTTCTCTGAAGAAAATCCTTTTCCACGAACTTCATTAACTTTATTTATAATCATAAATGCATCACTATCAATTTGATAAACATAGTTATTTAAAAGTGTTAATTCACGATTATTTACAACCGTTAATACAATAGGATATTTATTATGCATAAATCCTGTTTCACTATGAATTAATGTAGAACCACGATCTAATTTATTAATAATCATATCATTAATTTGATCAAATTTAGAACTAACGATCTTTACTTGAATTTGTGATTTTCCAATTACTAATACCTTATCTAATACAATAGTATAAATTAATACTAACAAAATACCATAGAAAACCATTTCACGTTTACGAATTAACATTTGACCAAGTAAAATAAAAAAATCAAATCCATACATACTAATGGAAATAGGAATTCCTAATTTTTTATTCAAAATTAGTGGAGGAATATCCATACCAGCAGTACTAGCACCACATCGAATAACTAAACCAATAGCAGCTCCAATCATAATTCCAGCAAAAATAACACATAATAAAGTATCATTACTCATTATCTCATTTTTAAAAATATTCTCTAAAACTCCTAAGATAAATGGATAATAAAATGAACTTATCAATGTAGTTAAAGCAAATTTTTTACCCAAAATTTTCCATCCTAATAAAAACATACAAACATTAAAGATAGAAACAAATAACGTAACAGAAATATTTAATGTTGTATTTAGAAATAATGCCATACCAGTTGTTCCACCTGTAATTAAATTATTAGGAAGAATAAACATTGCTACCGCAAGAGCATAGATTGTATTTCCAATTAGTATCCCTATAATATTTTTTATATCTTTCATCTAACCACACTTTCTTTTAGTATCTTTAATATTTTAGCTTATAATTAATATTTGTTCAATAAAAATAAATATAACTATTGACCATTACGTAACGTTAGGGTTTAATATAAGATATATAAATTAAGGAGGCCTTAAGATGAAAGGAATTGTATTAGCAGGAGGATCTGGAACAAGATTATATCCTTTAACACAAGTAACAAGTAAACAGTTATTACCAATTTATGATAAACCAATGATTTACTATCCATTAAGTATTTTAATGGAAGCAGGAATTAAAGATATCTTAATTATTTCTACACCAGATGATACACCACGCTTTGAAGAATTATTAGGCGATGGAAGTCAATTTGGAATCTCATTGCAATATAAAGTACAACCATCACCAGATGGATTAGCTCAAGCATTTATAATCGGTGAAGAATTTATCGATGGGGAAGCGTGTGCAATGGTATTAGGAGATAATATTTTTCATGGGCATGGTTTAGGTAAACATTTAAGAGCTGCAGCTAATAAATTTAGTGGAGCAACAGTATTTGGATATTATGTTGATGATCCAGAAAGATTTGGAGTAGTTGAATTTGATGAAAATGGAAAGGCTATTTCTTTAGAAGAAAAACCAGCTAATCCAAAATCTAATTATGCAGTAACAGGGTTGTATTTCTATGATAAAAATGTTGTTGAATATGCTAAAAGTATTAAACCAAGTGCTCGAGGTGAATTAGAAATCACAGATTTGAATAAAATTTATTTAGAAAAAGGTAATTTAGATGTAACTTTATTAGGACAAGGTTTTACATGGTTAGATACAGGAACACATGAAAGTTTAGTAGATGCAACTAATTTCGTAAAAACTGTGGAAACACATCAAAATCGTAAGATTGCTTGTTTAGAAGAAATTGCATATAATAATGGATGGATTACTAAAGATCAATTAAGTAAATCATATGAATTGTATAAAAAGAATCAATATGGTAAATATTTAAAAGATGTTTTAGACGGTAAATTTATAGATCAATAAGGAGTGTTTATATATGAAGAAAATAGAAACTAAAATTCCTGGAGTAGTTATTATTGAAACAGATGTATTTGGTGATCATCGTGGATATTTTACAGAAACTTATTCTAAACCTAAATATGAAGCACTAGGAATTAATGTTGATTTTGTTCAAGATAATATGTCTTTTAGTGCTCAAAAGGGTACTTTAAGAGGATTACATTGGCAAAATCCCCCATATGCACAATCTAAATTAGTATCGTGTACAAAAGGAACAGTTATTGATGTTGCTGTGGATATTCGTAAAGGTAGTCCAACTTATGGTGAATGGGTATCAGTTGAATTAAGTGCAGAAAATCATCGTCAATTTTTCATTCCACAAGGATTTGCTCATGGATTTTTAACTTTAACAGATGATGTTGAATTCAGATATAAAGTAGATAATGTTTATAATAAAGAATCTGAAGGTGGTATGCGTTATGATGACCCTACATGTAATGTTGATTGGGGTAAATTATTAGATGGAATCGAACCAGTTTTAAGTGAAAAAGATATGACTGGTCCAACATTAGAAGAATCAAATAACCAATTTATATATGAAGGAGATAAATAAATGAAAATTTTAGTAACAGGTGGAGCAGGTTTTATTGGAGGAAACTTTGTTCATTATATGGTTGAAAATCATCCAGAGGATATGATTGTAAATTTAGATTTATTAACTTATGCTGGTAATTTAGAAACATGTAAACCAGTTGAAGGAAAACCAAATTATAAATTTGTAAAAGGTGATATTGCTGATCGTAAATTTATTTTCAAATTGTTTGAAGAAGAAAAATTTGATATTGTAGTAAATTTTGCAGCAGAATCACATGTTGATAGAAGTATCACAGATCCTGAAATCTTTGTTAAAACAAACGTTATGGGAACAACAACATTATTAGATGCTGCTAAAGAATTTGGTGTAAAAAGATATCATCAAGTATCTACTGATGAAGTATATGGTGATTTACCATTAGATCGTCCAGATTTATTCTTTACAGAAACAACACCATTACATACTTCTAGCCCATATAGTTCTTCAAAAGCTTCTGCTGATTTATTTGTATTAGCATATCACAGAACATATGGATTACCAGTAACAATTTCAAGATGTTCTAATAACTATGGGCCATATCATTTTCCAGAAAAACTTATCCCATTAATGATTTCTAGAGCATTAGCTGATGAAGAATTACCAGTATATGGTAAAGGTGATAATGTTCGTGACTGGCTACATGTGTATGATCATTGTGTTGCAATTGATTTAATCATTAGAAATGGACATGTTGGTGAAGTATATAATGTTGGGGGTCATAATGAAAGAACTAATTTAGAAGTTGTTAAAACTATTTTGAAAGCTTTAAATAAACCTGAATCTTTAATTAAATTTGTTGAAGATCGAAAAGGACATGATAGAAGATATGCTATTGATCCAACTAAGTTAGAAACTGAACTTGGCTGGAAACCAAAATATAATTTTGATACAGGAATTCAACAAACTATTCAATGGTACTTAGATAATAAAGAATGGTGGCAAAATATTTTATCAGGTGAATATCAAAATTATTTTGAAAAAATGTATGCTGGAAAAGTAAAATAATAAAAAAAGAGCAAATTGCTCTTTTTTTATTTAGTACATATAAATAATCCACAATCTTTAGTTATTTTAATACCATTTTGTTTATTTATTAAATCAGTAATATAATATTTAAATTCTTTTAAATGGTTGCTAAGAAATTCATTTTGATTACCATGACAACTAAGTATGTAATCAATTAGTGGTTGGGCTTCATTAACTAATAAAAAATCATCATACTTTTTTAGTTCAACAAAACTAAAATATTTTGATAAAATCTCCTTTCCATTTTCTAACCCAAAATGATCAGGTAAAGCATCTATTGATAAAGAAATCCTACTATCAAATTGTTTAACTATCTCAGTTATTTCTTTCATATGTAATTTACTATATGTACTACAATAAAAAGTACCGCCAGATTTTAATACCCTAGTTATTTCTTTTAAACCACGGTCAAGATCATTTAAATAAAATAAAACATGATTAGCAATTATATTATCAAAATAGTTACTCTTAAAAGGAATATCATTACAATCAATTATTAAATAATTATAATCATCACCTAGACGCTGTTTTGTTTTTTCTATCATCCCAGCAGAATTATCTGATAAAAATATCTCACGATTACGTAAGTTATAATGATTATTTTCCCAAAGCTTCCCATTACCACACCCAATTTCTAATAATCGATAAACAGTTGAAAAATCAATTTGTTCAAATATCCAAGAAAACCAATTATTTTTATTTGTTGAGAAAGTATCATGAAAACTTATTCGAGTATCTAAATTGTTTGTATTCATATAGTGTTCAATTATTTTATCTTCAATTGATGATAGGTTGATTAATTCAATAATTTTATCCCAAGGAATTTCGTTTTTATTTAATAATTTTTTTGTCGATTTAAGTGACTCTTTTAAAGCGTTTAGTTTTTGAATTTTTTGATCTAACAAAGAAATTTGTAGTTGAATTGATTTTTTAAAACTACTTTTATCATTATCTTGAATTAATGGATAAATTTCTTCTAATGAAAATCCTAATTGTTTTAAAGATACAATTTTTTGTAATATAATAAGGTCATTATTACAATATCGGCGATAACCATTATCGAGTACTTTTGTTGGTTTTAAAAGACCAATTTTATCATAGTATCTAATTGTTCTTATTGTTACACCAGCAATTTTAGCAAATTCACCTGTTGAATATAATTTTTCCATGATTATATTATAAGTCATTTTATAAATAAATGAAAGTTATTGCCCAGGAAATTAATTGTATATAAATGCTTTCTAAGATATACTAAATACGATAGAGGAATGTATTATGAAAAAAATGATAGCTAATCTTTATATTCAAATAAATCACATAATAATAGACTATAGAAATAAGGTAAATAAAAATGCTAGTATTTCCTTAGCATATTATTTAATCATGTCAATAGTTCCAATTTGTTCATTATGTGCATTTTTAGCATCAGTACTTAATATTGATTTAAGTAATTTAGAAGTATTACTTACTGAATATTTAACACCAGAATTTTCAAATATTGTTACAAGTTCATTAACAGCTAAACATATTAGTTTTTCATCAATGGTTGTACTAATAATTTCTTTATATGTGGTTAGTAAAGGGATTGATCAAATGTACGAAATTTCAAAAACATTATTTAATTATGCAAGTAATCGAAATTTTATAGTTGAAAGAATGATAACAATTTTCAAAACATTAATAGTACTTATTTTATTAATGTTAATAACTTCTTTACTAACATTTATCCCAATTATTGATAGTTTTATTAATCTTAGTGACAGCATTAGTTTTAATAATAGTTATCTTTTTTTGGTACTATTTATATCATTATCTTTAATATATAAAATTATACCAGGAGTAAAAATAGCATGGATTGATACCCTAAAAGGATCAACTATAGCAAGTATTTTATTATTATTATTAATTTTAGGGTTAAAATATTATTTTAGTATTAGCGATTATACTACTGTATACGGACCATTAGCATCGTTTGTCGTAATTATGATAACATTTATGTTTGTGTCGGAGATAATTTATATTGGAATGTATATAATATCTAAAAATAATTGATAAATTTAAATTTTGAAATGAAAAAGTTATTAATATTATGTTTTTTAAGTAGATATATGTTAGTTTAAAAGTATTTAAAATAATTATCGATAATTAATGCTGAAGAGCAGATGAGATAAATCTTTTGAAAAATTTTTCAAAAGATTTATTTGTTAAATGATAATTATTCTCGTATTCTATTAAAAGAATAATATTGTTACATTTATTTGATGATCATAGAACAACTATGCTATTTTATTGTTCTAAAATAACATAGTATTTTTTTTAATCAGTGATATAATTCTAATGAAGAGATAAAAGGAGGATTATTGGATGCAAAGTTTTTTTAAGAAGGTTTTAACAGTATTAATTGTAATAACTGTATGTATTTCAAATAGTTGTCTTTTGACAAATATTTTTGCAAAAGAAGAATCAGCACCTATTCTTGATGATTATAAAGATAAAACAGAAATAGGTGCAAGGTTAGATGATAACCAAGAAATAACAACAATGGATGAAAATGGAAATATTCACCCATTAAAAGAAACAAATATTATAAATGAAAGACGAACAATGAATGTTCAGCCAAAAGTTAGTAACTCATCTGTTGCGGTAGTAAATTTTAGAACTAAAAGTTCATCGTCATATAATACCGAATATAAAGAGGTTACTACTGGTCGAGCTGGATATACAAATGGCTATTATGCAGCTGATGGAGCATTTTTAGGATATGATAATGAAACAAATCCAACAAAAGTAAAATTTATGCAAGCAGGTGTAGTTGGTTGGGTTAGTGTCAATGAAGTCCAAGTTTTAGAATATACAAATGCTACAGTAAATACATTAAGTAAGTACTATGTAAAGAATGGTAGAATATATCATGGAATTAGTACTAATTTATCAGGAAGTAATTATGGCTCAACTTTAGATTATGGGCCTAAACCATCGTATTTAAAAGAAGGAGTAGATTACTATAGTTATGATGGTCATTATTTTTATGAAGGCAGTACATATGCAAGTTATGCAAGAATGTTAAATGATTATCGTAATGACAGTAGGGCTAATTCAGTAAATAGCTCTTCACCGTATTATAACTATTATGAATATCTTTCTCATCGAAGTATTACTACTTATAGTGCAGATAAGTTAAATGAGGCAATTGCTTCAATGGTTAGAGCATCAGAAAATAGTTATGGACGTACTTCGAAATTAAGAAATAAAGCAGATGTCTTTATTGAAAATCAAAATAAATATGGAACTAATGCTTTACTTATGATTGGAGTAGCCGCAAATGAAAGTGCTTGGGGATGTAGTAGGATCGCTGCAGAAAAAAATAATTTATTTGGACATGCAGCATATGATAGTGATCCTGGAGGAAGTGCAAACGGATATTCATCTGTAGAATATAGTATTTATTATCACTCATCACAATTTATATCTAAAGGATATTTAGATCCTGTTACAGATGGTAGATATTTTGGTGCTAATTTAGGAGATAAAGGTAGTGGAATTAATGTTAAATATGCTTCTGATCCTTATTGGGGAGAAAAAGCAGCTGCATTATGTTGGAAAATAGATAGCTATTTAGGAGCAAAAGATTCGTATAAATATACAATTGGTATTAAGGATACAATTAATACTAATCATAGCGTTATAAATATAAAAAATAATGCATCATCAAATTCAAATACACTTTATTCAACTTACCCAAAAAGCAAAACAACTACTTTAAAAAATCAAGCCCCTGCTAATTATCCATTCATTATTCTAAAAAATGGAGAAAAAAATAATTATTATAAAATACAATCAGATGGTGCAGTAAATAGTAATCGTACTGGAATCATAAATACACCTAGTCAAGCTGAATATTCTTTTGATGAAGATTATGGATATATTCCAAAATCAAGTATAACAGTAGTAACTAATGGTTTTGATTCCAGCTCATCAATAGCACAAAATTCTGAAAACGTTACAGGACAGCCAACAGGAAAAGATAGTAGCGAACCAACTATTTCATATAGTGCTAATAGTCAAAATATTGGTTGGTTGGAACAAGTAACTGAACCAAATACAGCAGGGACTACAGGAAGATCATTAGATTTATATCAAATTAAAATATCTTTAGCAAATACTGTAAAATCTGCAAAATTATCAGCTAAAGTTTATAGTGATGGCAAATGGCTAACTTATGATAAAATTACGGCAAATACAGAAATTGGAAATAGTGATAAAGCATTACAAATTGTTAATTTCAATTTAAGGAATCAAGCTGGATATCGATTACAATATCGAGTTCATAGTGCAGACATTGGTTGGCAAGCTTGGGTTAATCAAGGACAAAATGCGGGAATAAGTGGAAAGAATATTCAAGCAATTGATTTTAAATTAGTAAGAGATAATTCTATAACAATTACAAAACCAAGTATTTATTATCAAGCTCATATAAGTGAAAACGGTTGGTTAGATTATGTAGGTGATAGTGAAATAGCTGGAGATATTGAAAAATCTTATGCACTAGAAGCATTCAAAATTGGAATTGATAATATTAGTGATTATCAATTAAATGTAAAAATATATGATAAAGTAAATGGTTGGATAAATTATGATAATGTAAAGGGTGACACGATTATTGGTAGTACAGGTAAATCATTATCATTACAAGCAATCAATGCTACGTTAAATAATAATGATGGGTACAAGTTACAATATCGAACATATTTATCTAATCAAGGGTGGTCAGATTGGACTAATCAGGGTTCAGTAAGTGGAGTTACATCAGGTAATAATGAAATAAAAGCAATAATGTTTAGAATTATTAAAGATTTATCAATAACAAGCGTAACCTTAAATAAACAAGAAACAACATTAGTAAAAGGAACAAGTGAAACTCTAAAAGCAACAATTAATCCAAGTGATACAACAGACAGTAAAGTATTAACATGGATAACAAGTGACAGTAAAGTAGCAACAGTAGACAGTAATGGAAAAGTAACTGGAGTATCAGAAGGAAAAGCTACAATTACAGTAAGAACAAGTAACGGAAA
>JAGZCC010000033.1 GCA_018369555.1 Thomasclavelia spiroformis | reverse complement strand
TGCTGGTTACTCCAACAATCGGTAAGTATTCAACTGCTTCTTTGATTTCTTCTAAATTTACTGTATCAATTATAAATTCCATTGTATTTCTCCTTTTATAATGTCTGTTCTGTTCTTTCAATAATATCATCTTGAGTAGCTTTTGATAAAACATTAAAGAATGCTGAATATCCTGCCACCCTTACAATTAAATCTTTATGTTTTTCAGGATGCTTTTGAGCATCAATTAATGTTTCTCTTGAAACTACATTATATTGAACATGATAGCCATCAAGACGATTGAAAAATGTTTTAATTAACATTTCCAATTTTTCCTTATTTTCATCATTTGCAAGTAATTGTGGCGTAACTTTTTGATTCAATAATACACCACCAGTAATTTCATGAGTTGGTAATTTAGAAACAGATTTAAATACTGCAGTTGGTCCATTTTTATCCATTGAATGAGCCGGTGAACATCCTTCAGCAAGAGGGCTACGAGCCTTACGTCCATCAGGTGTTGCCATAGTTGAAAAACCTTGTCCTACGTTTGCTGAAATACTTGAAGTACCAGCATAACGAATCCCACCAATTGGTCCTCTATTATAACGTGTATTTGGATATTTTTTCATTTCATCAATATAAACGTTATATACTTCAACAACTAAATTATCAACATAATCATCATCATTACCATATTTTGGGGCATCATTAATTAACATTTGTTGAATTTTTTGATTTTCTTCACTAGTAAAATTATCTTCTAGTGCATTATATAATTGTTCAGGAATAATTTTCTTTTCTTCAAATACTAATTTTTTTATCGCCGCTAAACTATCAGCCATATTGGCGATTCCTACTTGTAAACCAGAAATAAAGTCATAAATTGCTCCACCTTCTTTAAGCGTTTTACCTCTACCAATACAATCTTGAACAAGAGCTGAACATAAAATATCCGGTACATCTCTTTCTAATGCTAAGTCAATAGCATTTTCTACAATTACACTCATTCTTGTTAATTTTCTAATCGTCATATTAATTGCATTCATTAATTCATCAAAAGATTTCATTTCTTTAAAATGTCCACAACCTTCAACAAAACGTTTATTAGAAGTAGGGTCAATTCCATCATTCATTGCAATTAATAAAATTCTTGGGAAATTCATATAACTCATTCCTGTACAACGATATCCCCATTTACCAGGAACAGCAGTTTCAACACAACCAATTGCAGAATAATTATAAGCATCTTCTTCTTTAACACCTTTTTCAATAAATGAAGGAATAATAACTTCATCTGAATTAAATGCTGGCATACCTGTTCCTAGTTTCATTACTTCAATTGCTTCATCTAAGAATTCTTTTGGCATGTTACGATGATATCTAACAGTTAGATTTGGTTGTGGTAATCTTGTTTGGGCAACTGATTTTAAAACTAAATATGATAATTTATTTGTTGCATCTTTTTTATCAGGCGTTTGTCCGCCAATTGTAACATTTTGATACATTGGGCTTCCTGCACTACTAAATGTATGAGCTTGACTACGTACTTTATTAATTGTCATTGTTTTGATCCATAAGTTTGTAAGTAATTCTACAGCTTCATCCTCAGTAATTAAACCATTATCAATATCATGTTGATAATATGGATAAATATATTGATCAAAACGACCATATGATAAAGAATGTCCATTTGATTCAATTTGTAAGATCAATTGAATAAACCATGTAGATTGAAGAGCTTCTTGAAAAGTTTTAGCCGGATAATATGGTACTTTTTGACAAATTTGACTTATTTTTAATAACTCTTCTTTTCGTTTACCAGTATGTTTATTAGCTAACTCTTTAGCTAATGCAGAAAAACGATTTGCATAAGTTTTAACAGCATCAATTACAACTAATACAGCTTTATAAAATTGATATTTATCAATATTTTCACTAATACATAAATCCAAATTATCCTTTAATTCCAAAACTCGTTTTTCATAACCGATTAATCCCTTTTTTAAAACTTCTTGATAATCAACTGCTAAATGAGCATCACCAGAGTTTAATTTACCTTCCATTCCAAAAAAACCTGTTTCCATAAATACACTTACTTCTTCAGGAAGCAATGCTCCACCTTTACTTCTTAAATTATTATTTTCCCAAAAAGGTGCAATTGAACGAATTGCTTCTTTAGTTTCTTCTCTAATATAAAAAACATCACCATCACGTTTTTCAAATAAATCTAATTCATTAAGAACAAATTCTAAAGTATATTCAGGAAAAATTGGGGCGTCACGATTAGAAGATGCCTGATTTCCAACAATCAACGTTTCATCTTCAATATAAATAGACATTTTTTCTAAAATATTTTTTAACATCAAAGCTCGTTTCATAACTACTGGTTGATTTTGATTTTCTTTATAAGCTTCTGTTGCAAGCAATGCTCTTTGAGCGCAAATATATGGCTTTTTATCCAAAAGCTTTTCTCTAAATTCATTCATTCTTGGTGTCAATGTTCCAAAATGCTCTTGATTATTCATATGATTTTTCCTCCCGTTATTTCATTTGAAAGTAATATTACTTTCATTATCTAATTAAATTATATATTCTTTTATTTTAAAGTCAATATATTTCATATATAAATAATAATAATTTCATTTGAAATTATTTATTTTACTTTTAATAATCTCTATGTTATGATGTAAACAAAGGAGAGAGAATATGAGTAAAGGAATCATCTTTAATATCCAAAAATTTAGTATTCATGATGGTCCTGGAATTAGAACAACAATATTTTTTAAAGGCTGTCCTTTAAAATGTGCCTGGTGCTCTAATCCAGAATCACAATTAGAAAAAGTTCAGATTTTATATGATAAAAATAAATGTAGTCATTGTCTTACATGTATTAATACATGTAAACAACATGCAATTTCATCAGTTGACAATCAAATTAAAATTGATTTTGATAAATGTGTTGGTTGTTTACAATGTGTATCTAGTTGTTTTAACAATGCTTTATCACATGAAGGTAAATACCAGGAAATTGATGAAATTGTTGATATTTGTTTACAAGATCAAGATTTTTATGAAGAATCTGGTGGTGGGGTTACCATTTCTGGTGGTGAAGGGATGGCTCAACCAAAATTTTTAAAAGAACTAGTAACTAAATTAAAGAAACATAATTTACATGTTGCCATTGAAACTACAGGTTATATTCAAAGTGATATTTTTAAGGAATTAGCCGTAATGTTTGATCTATTGTTATTTGATGTTAAGCATTATGATACAAATAAACACTATGAAGGTACTAAAGTACATAATGAATTAATTATTGATAATTTAACATGGGCCATTGATCATGGATTAACGGTATTACCAAGAATTCCTGTTATTCCTGATTTTAATAACTCTTTAAATGATGCTATTAATCTTAGTGAGCTTTTAATTAAAGTTAAAGCAAAAAAAGTTCAGTTATTGCCTTTCCATCAATTTGGTGAAAAAAAATACGAGCTTTTACAAAAAGAATATGCTTTAAAAAATAAAAAAGCCCTTTACCCAGAAGATTTAAAAGCATATCAAAAAATCTTCTTAGATAAAGGAATCGATTGTTTTTTTTAAATTCACTATTCAGCTTTAATTACCTTAATATTGAATTTATTCAAATAATCTTCAATTATACTAGGAATCTTATCATCTGTATAAACACAAGCAACTTTTTCAATTTCAATTAAATTAACAACACCCTTTTGGCTAAACTTGTCTGAATCAGTTACAATCATAACTTGTGACGCTTGTTTAGCCATATCTTTTACTGCTTCACTACGCATATAATCATTACCAGTAAATCCCGTTTCAATCGTAAATCCATCTGTACCTATAAATAATTTATCCACAAAAAATGCTTCAACACATTTTCTAGTCAAAGGGCCAACCATTACTTGTGATTCATTTTGATACTCTCCACCAAGCAAAATAACTTTCACACTACCAATTTTTCTAATATAATCAGCAATAAATGCTGAATTAGTAATTAAAGTTACATCTTTTTTACTTCTTGCAATTTCCATAGCAACTAATGCACAACAAGAACCAGATTCAATCATGACTGTTTCACCATTTTCAATACTTTCTACAGCCAATTTAGCAATTTTCTGTTTTGTTTCATAGTGACGAGCTAAACGATTATTAATATCATCACTCTCATTTAATTTAGCATAACCATGTTCTCTAACAATAATTCCACTATTTTCTAAAATTACTAAATCTTTTCTAATTGTTACTTGTGATACATTTAATAATTCAGATAATTTAGTAACTTCCATCTTTTTATTTTTTGCAAGTAAATCTAAAATTTGTGATTGTCTTTTATTCATGTGATCACCCTTTCTTTTTATAAGAATAGCATATTTAATGTTACAATTACAATATTATTAAATTTCATTTGATATATTTAGAGATAACTTATATTATAATAATAACTATATTAATAAATGAGGGATGTAAATGATTTTACAAGTTTCTGGAAGAAGTGATATATGTGCATTATATCCAAAATGGTTTATTAATCGTTTAAAAGCTGGATATGTGTCAGTTAGAAATCCATATAATAGTCAACAAGTAAGTTATGTTGAAATTAATCAAGATGTGGTTGATTGTATTGCTTTTTGTACTAAAGATCCAAAAGCAATTATACCGTATTTAAAAGAAATTGAACAAATGGGTTATCAGTATTTTTTTATGGTTACAATTACCCCTTATGATAAAGACATTGAACCAAATGTAAGATTGAAGTTAGAGATTATTAAAACATTTATTGAACTTAGTAATTTAATTGGAAAAAATCGAATAATTTGGCGCTATGATCCAATTTTATTAAATGAACGTTATACCATTAAATTTCATCTTCAAATGTTTGAAAAAATGTGTCAGCTTTTATATAAATATACTAATACGGTAATAATTAGTTTTTTAGATATTTATAAAAATATTTTTAATAAATTTAATGAATTAAGTGATGAAGATGTTTATTTATTAGCTGATCATTTAGGTAAAATTGCTAAAAAATATCATTTAGAAATTAAAACATGTAGTGAAAAGTATCATTTAGAACAATATGGTATTAAAAAAGGCAGTTGTTTAGAGAAAAGTTATATTGAAGAGTTAATTGGTTATCCCTTGAATATTAAAACTAATCAAAATCGTGCTAATTGTTCTTGTTTAGCCAGCATCGATATTGGTGCATATAGTTGTTGTAATCATGGTTGTTTATATTGTTATGCCTGTAATCATCAATTGGTTGCTAAAAATATGAAAAGTCATGATGAAAATAGTGAAATGCTATTAGGTTATTTAACTAGTCATGATAAAGTTATTAAGCGTAATGTTTCTTCTAATAAAGAAAAACAATTAAAATTTGATTTTTAAAATATGATTAAAGCAATAATCAAAATATTTATTTTGTAATAAAACTTTATATCTAATTTCTGATTATCCGCATAAACGCTATACTTTAAAGCGATTTGAAATATAGAAAAGCACTTATTTTACCACGAATTTACCACGATTGAATGAGCCTTGATATGACAATAAAAACAATAAGGGAGATAACACAAAATATGTGTGTATCTCCCGTTTTCGTATATGCAATATGATTACTTGTATGTTGCTATAAAAACATAAACTATATATTAACTTGTAAGTTAAGGTTTTTCATCAATCTTAATCATAAACTTTGTAACATATTCTTCTAGGTTAGAAATAGCAAATTCATTCAGTCCTATTTCATAGGCATAACCTGTGAGTGAAAGATTGTTTTTACGTGCATAGTCTATCATTTTTTCATACATGGCTGGTGCTTTATCCCATGAGCCTTTTTGATAACCACAAAGATATTTACCCTTTGGCATAACAACTGTATTGGATACAGAACTTTTTCCTAATGAATAGGCGTAAATTCCGTCATACTGCTCAAAATTTTTATTTATCACTTTATCAAGTGAAATAAAACTCCCTACCCCCATACGCATTTGTTCTATACTCCAATTATCATTGAGGCAGGAAAAAATTTGTGATACATCTTCATCAAGAAAACTGTATGGCAGTATGGAAATTTTCCTTTCTTTACTTTCTTCAATTCTGATTTTATTCTCTTGTAAATCCTTGCACAGATATATTTGGTCTTTTTTAGCTTCTAATATTTTTTTTGTACGCTTAAGTCTTTGTATCTCTAAATCTAATTCTGCTTCTTTCATATCCGCAATTTTTAAGAAATTATCTTGTGTAGGATTTTTACAATAATCTGCGATTTCCTCGATACTCATATTTAATTCTTTCAGCATACGGATATACTCAAACATTATGCTCTGCGAACTATCATAGTAACGATATCCATTCTCTCCTTTAGTAGCAGGAGAAAATAACCCTATATTATCATAATAGTGTAAAGTTCTTTTATTCACTTTATGCAGTTTTGCAAATTGAGCTATGGTTAAATTAAAAGTTTTTTTCTTCATGTATATTCTCCTTATTGACTTTACAGTTAGTGTATAGTTTATGATATACAAGTCATTATAAAAAGTCAAGGAGGAATAAAATGGAGAACCAAAGCGTTTATCTAAAACCAATTACATTAAAGAATATTATGAAATTTGCACTACCTACCATTGCAATGTCATTATTTATGTCGTTTTATACAATGGTTGACGGATTGTTTGTTTCTAACTTAATCGGAACGAATGCATTATCAGCGGTAAATCTATCCGCCCCCATTATTGCTTTAGTAACAGCGATTTCTACTATGCTGGCAACAGGTGGAAGTGCTGTCATCATGAAAAAGATCGGAGAAAAAAGGACACGAGAATCCAACGAAGATTTTACCTTTCTGATTATTGTTAACATTATTGTTGGTGTTATTATGTGCCTTGTCGGATATGTTTGTATGAATTTTATTTTTTCTCAAATGAATGTATCAGCAGAAGTTTTACATTATTCACAGGACTATCTGGGACACTATCTGTTATTTACAATTCCTATCTTATTGATGAATAATTTTTCACTTTATCTGATTGCTTCTGGAAAATCAGCAGTTTCATTTATTTGTTCTGTCGCTGGAGGGATAGTAAATATTATTTTGGACTATTTGCTTATAAAGGTTGTCAATATAGGAATAAGTGGAGCAGCTATCGCTACTGGTTTAGGTTATTCTGTAACAGCGATTGTAGGTTTTATTATTTTTTGCAACAAAAAGAATTTGCTTCACTTTACAAAGCCAAGCTTCTGTTTTAGGGTTTTGAAAAAAGCAGTTTCAAACGGTTGTTCAGAAATGGCAACTGCACTTGTTACAGGAATCACGACATTGATTTTTAACTGGACAATGCTAAAGTATGTCGGAGAAAACGGAGTTGCCGCTATTACAATCATTATGTATGTTCTTATGTTTGTAAGTTCATTATTTAGCGGATATTCCTATGGTGTTGCCCCAATGATTAGTTACTATTATGGAGAGCAAAATCACGTGAAATTGAAAAAACTGATTAGAATAAGTTTAAAAATAATAGCTGTTATATCTGTTATCTCCTTAATTATGTCATTGCTCATTACAAAACCGCTTGTCGGTATTTTTGCAAGACCCGATAATCCAGTATTTGAACTTGCCGTTATGGGAAACAGAATTTGCAGTATAGCTCTGTTGTTTATCGGTTTTAACATTTTTTCAAGTGGAATGTTTACGGCATTAAATAATGGTATTATTTCAGCTATTCTTGCATTTTCACGTTCCTTTGTTTTCATGATTATCTGCTTGTTGGTTTTACCGTTATTATTTGGAGTTACAGGAATATGGCTTGCTACCCCGTTAGCAGAATTATTAGCAATATCATTAGCGTTTTCTATGTTCATGAAATACAAAAATAAATACAAGTTCTAGGGGGTGTTTATGCAGGAAAATATATCAAAAATAGAAAAACAGAAAAAAATTTATTATCCAGTTTTTATATTGGTTGATTATTATTGGAATAATCTTTTTGCTGGGGAAAATACATATTACCCGTTTTGATTCCATTTATAATTGTTTTTATTGTAGCTGGAATATTAAATAAGCCTAGCAATTATATTTAAACTATAATCGCACAATACAATTTTTAAATTAAAGGAGAATAATTATGCAAATTACATTAAGAGAATATCAAAAACAAGACTTTAAAACATTAGAAAATATCATTAGAGCAACATGGCATTATGATGATTTTTGTAGTCCCAAAACAGCACAAAAATTAGCAAAAGCTTATTTAAGCAGTTGCTTAACAAATTATACTTATTCCTGCGTAGCTCTTGATAATGAGAAACCAGTTGGAATCATACTTGTAAACCATAAGGCAAAACATAAATGTCCGATTGGTATAAAAATTCAACAACTAAAAGCAATAATTTCACTATACTTATCTAAAGAAGGACGAAAAGTATCTAAAATATTTGAAAATGTAAATGGTATTGACAAAGAACTTCTAAAAGAGTGTGGGATAGAATATCCTGCTGAACTTGCTTTGTTTGCGATAGATTCTACTTGCCGAGGTAAAGGAATCGGTAAACAGTTATTTCAATCAGCTCTTGAATATATGAAAGGTCAACAGCTAGATACTTTTTATCTATTTACAGATACAAGTTGCAACTATGGTTTTTATGAACATCAAGGTATGACACGTCGTTGTGAAAAAGAACATATTTTCAATATCAACGGTCAGAAAGCTAAAATGAACTTCTTTATTTATGATTATCAATGTGAAATATAACAACAACATTAACATATGACAAAATATATATGGTCTATCCACCATAATTTTACTCCTATTTTAATTTTAAATAATCCTCATCACTTACTGGTTCTAACCATTCATTTGCTGCATTTTTAGCTGGAACTTCAATTGCTAAATGACAAAACCAACTATCTTTAGTAGCTCCATGCCAATGTTTAACTTCTGGAGGAATATTTACTACATCACCAGGTTTTAATTTTTGAGCTAGTTTTCCCCACTCTTGATAATATCCACAACCATTAGTTACTAGTAAAATTTGCCCTCCTTTATGATGAATGTGCCAGTTATTGCGACATCCAGGTTCAAAAGTTACATTTCCAATAGCTACTCCTGTTGTTGTTAACATATTTAAATAGCTTTGTCCTACAAAATATTCTTTAAAAGCTTCATTTTTTGCTCCTCTAGGAAATAATGTATCCATTTTTATCCTCCTTATATATAATATCAAGAGTACTTCAAAGCTCTTTATACTATTTTACAACTTAAAGTTAACTTTAAGTCAATTATATAATTTACAATAAATATAATTTAAAAAAGCTGAGTAATATCAGCTTCTAAAAATAATTTCTACATCTTTAATAATTTAATTGCTTTTTGTAATTCAACTTCTGTAAACCCTTGACTAAAATTACATTTAATTAAACGATCTTTTATTTCACTAATCATACCATCATCAAGAATTAAAATATTAAAAAGTGGAATTTGATATTTATTACAATATTCAATAATCAATTCACCTTTATTTTTTTGATTATCCATTTTTAAATAATCATCAATTCTTAAATTATATCTATTTAAATAACTTTTTAAAATATCGATATTTTCATTGACAAGCTGCCATGATGAATTAAGAATAATTAAACAATTATATTCTGTTTTTATAATCTTGATTAATTTATTTAAATTAATCAAATTCTGTTCATCGATAACTTGCATTTTTTTAGTTTTTTGAATTATCTTTTGATTATTTAAAACACCGTCTACATCTAAAAAAAGATAAATTGTTTTCATCACTTATCTATAATTCGATTAGTAAAAGTACTAATTTCTTTAAAACCTATTTTTTCTAAATTTTCTTTTACATCTTCTACATGTTGACCGATTCGCTCAACTGTATGGCTATCTGTTCCAATAGTAATTACGCTTCCCCCTAAATCAAAATAACGTTTTACTTGATTATAATTTGGAAAACCACAATTTCCATTAACAGCATAACCTGATGTATTTACCTCAATCCCTTTACCTTTATCAATTAATGTTTTAAATATTTCATCAATAATATCTTGATATTTAGCATGTTCAACTTTTTTATTATCATAAGGACCATAACGCATAATATAATCTAAATGTCCTAAAACATTAAAACAATCAAATGCTTTAACACATTTTAATGTTTCTTCAAAAAAATGACGATGGGCCTGCTCTTTTGATAGTCCTTTAAAAAAGTCACCATAATAAAATTCCGTATGATTAATTACATGAATTGAACCGATAACAAAATCGAATGGATATTGATTGATTAAATTATTGATTTCTTGAAAATAATTTAAATCTAAACCAATTTCAATTCCCCATTTAATTTTAATTTTATCTTGATATTCTTTTTTTAATGCCATAATGGTCTGATAATATGTTGCTATATCTAAATCAAATGAATCAATTGGATAATCAAAATCACGATGATCTGTAAAACAGATTTCTTCTAATTGCATTTTAATTGCTTGTTTTACATAGTCAGCAGGACTGCCATCACTGTCACCAGAAAATTTAGTATGAATATGATAATCAATTGATTTCATCTTAATATTCTCCACGTGTATGAAATTCTTTTTTATTACCAGTAATTTTATGACGTTCTTTCAATTTATTTTCAATATCTTCTAAACTAACTCCCTGATTATTCATTAAAACAAAGACATGATAAAATAAATCACTAATTTCACCAATCAATTCTTCTTTATCGCTATTTTTAGCAGCAATAATCGTTTCACTAGCTTCTTCTCCAACTTTTTTACAAATTTTATCAACACCTTGATCCAATAAATAATTAGTATATGATTTTTCAACCGGATTAATTTTACGATCATTGATTAAAGTTTCTAAGTTTTTAAAAATATTAATATTATTAAATGGCTTTATTTCATTAAAGAAACAAGAATATGCACCAGTATGACAAGCTGCACCAATTTGTTCAACATAAATCAATAAAGTATCTAAATCACAGTCCAAATATATTCCTTTAATATTTTGAAAATGTCCAGATGTTTGACCTTTATGCCAAAGTTCATTGCGACTACGTGAGTAAAAATATGTTTGGTTTGTCTCTAACATTTTTTTGTATGCTTCTTCATTAACATAAGCTAGCATTAATACTTCATTAGTTTGATAATCTTGGATAATTGCCGGAATTAACTCCATTTTTTTAAAATCTGGTTTCATTATACTCCCCTCCTAACATTTATATTATGTTTTCTAAGTTCTTTTCGAACATCTTCAACTGTTGCTTCACCAAAATGAAATAACGAAGCAACTAATGCTGCATCGCAGTTTGTTTTTTCAAAAACATCAACAATATCTTGAATACTACCACAACCACCACTAGCAATAACGGGAATATCAACAACATCACATACCGCATTTATCATTTTTAAATCATAACCGGCCTTTGTTCCATCAGCGTCCATTGAAGTAAGCAGGATTTCTCCAGCTCCAAGTTCTTGACATTTTGTTACCCATTCAATTAAATCAATTCCGGTATTTTCACGACCACCTTTAACATATACATCATAACCCTCATCATCTCTTTTTTTAGCATCAATTGCAACAACTACACATTGTACACCGAATTCATCAGCTGCTTCTTTGATTAAATTAGGATTCTTGATAGCTGCTGAATTAATTGATACTTTATCAGCACCACTAGCTAAAATCATTCTAAAATCATCAAGTGTTCTAATTCCACCGCCTACCGCAAGAGGAATCGTTAGTTCTTTAGCACCACGTTCAATTAAATCTTTAATAATATCTCTTTCTTCATAACTTGCCGTAATATCTAAAAACACTACTTCATCAGCACATTGTTCATCATAACGTTTAGCTAAATCAATGGGATCGCCAACATCCTTTAATCCCACAAAATTAACCCCTTTTACAACTTTACCATTTTTTATATCTAAACAAGGAATTATCCGTTTTGTAAGCATGCAATAACCTCCTTTAGATCAACTTTTCCTTCATAATATGCTTTTCCTACAATGCAAGCATAGTAATCTTTTTTTGCAACATCTAAAATATTTTGTTTATCTTTAATCCCTCCTGATACAACAAAATTAATTTTAGACTCACTCGTAATTTGTTCATACATTTTAAAATTTGGTCCTTGTAAAGTTCCATCTTTACTAATATCTGTAACAACTATGTATTCTACACCTATTTTTTCTAATTGTTTAATAAAATTTAAATATGGTACATCACTTGTTTTTAACCAACCAGAAGTTGAAACATATCCATTTTTAACATCAACTCCAACGACAATTTTCTTTGCTCCATATTTACTTATTGCTTCTTTTAAAAATTTTGAATCATTAAGAGCTGCAGTTCCTAAAATTACACGATCAATTCCTACTTCATCTAAATATAAAGCAACTGTTTCCATATTTCTAATCCCACCACCTAATTCCACAGCCATATTAGTAGTTTGTTTTATTTTTTTTATTGTTTCTAAATTAATACATTTTCCATCTTTTGCTCCGTCTAAATCTACAACGTGAAGCCATTTTGCTCCCATTGCCTCAAACGCTTTAGCCAATTCTTCTGGATTATCACTATAAACTGTCTTTTGATTATAATCTCCTTTATATAATCTAACAGCTTGACCATCTTTTAAATCAATTGCTGGAATAACTAACATTCAATCATCTCCTTAAACGCTAATAAAATTTGCTTACCTATTGCCCCACTTTTTTCTGGATGAAACTGACAACCAATTACATTTCCTTTAGCTGCTATAGCAGTTATTTTAGTAGAACCATAATCTGTATAAGCAATTAATTGTTCATCAGGACATTTAGCCATAAATGAATGAACAAAATAAACATCATCATTTTCATTAATATTTTTTAAAATTGGATGTTTATGATTAAAATGTAATTGATTCCATCCCATATGCGGAATTTTTTCATCAATATCCATAAATACTACTTCACCATTTAAAAAACCTAATCCTTTAGTTTCCTTAACCTCATAACCTTTTTCAAAAAGAATTTGCATTCCTAAACATATTCCTAAAATCGGTGTTCCAGCATCCTTTTTTTGCTTTAATAAATCAATTAGATTATATTTCTTTAAATTACTCATCGCTACATAAAAAGCTCCTACCCCCGGTAAAACAAGAGCATCCGCATTTAAAATTTCTTCTTTATCACGACTAATGATTGCTTCAATTCCTACTCGCTTTAAAGCCGATGCCACACTGCTTAAATTACCGATATTGTAATCAATAATTACAACCATATTTTTACCCCCTTTTTGATTTTAAAGTGTCCCTTTTGATGATACAATTTTATCTTTATTTAATTCATCAATACTGATAGCTTCTTTTAAAGCCCGACCTAAACTTTTAAAAATCGCTTCAACAATATGATGATTATTAGTTCCATATTGTTCATTAATATGAAGTGTAATTAGTGAATTAAAAGCAAATGCACGAAAAAATTCTTCAGCCATTTCAGTTTCAAACATACCAATTCTTTCACATGTCAAATCTACATTAAAAACCAAAAATGGACGATTACTTATATCTAAATTAGTTGTAACTAAAGCTTCATCCATAGGAATTGTAAATGCTCCATAGCGTTTAATTCCACGCTTATCCCCTAAAGCTTCTTTTAAACATGTACCAAGGGCAATCCCAATATCCTCAACAGTGTGATGACAATCGACATTTAAATCCCCATCACATTTAACAATCAAATCAAAATTCCCATGAAATGCTAATAATGTCAGCATATGATCAAAGAAACCAATTCCCGTATCAATTTCACTTTTACCGCTACCATCTAAATCCAATTGAACAATAATTTTAGTTTCTAATGTTTCTCGCTCTATTTTACCAATTCGCATATTATTCCTCCTCAAATCTTACTGCAATCGAATTAGCATGTCCATCTAACCCTTCGCTATTTGCAAATTTAATTACATCATCTTTAAATTCACTTAAAACATTTTTTGGATAATAACTATATGATGAATACTTAACAAAATCATATACCCCTAAAGCTGAATAAAACTTAGCTGTTCCTCCAGTTGGTAAAACATGATTTGTTCCACTCATATAATCCCCTAAAGGCTCTGGTGAGTACTCTCCTAAAAAAATCGAACCAGCATTTTTTATTTTTGGTAACATATTTACTGGATTATCCACTAATACTTCTAAATGTTCAGGTGCTAAATAATTAGATACTTCAAAAGCCTCATCAATGTCTTTAACAATAATTGCACCGCCATAATTTTTTAATGATTCTTCAATAATTTCTTTTCTTGATAAAGTTTCTATTTGACGTTTTAATTCCTGATTAACTTTTTCAACTAACTCTTTACTTGTTGTAACAAGCAAAGCACTAGCTAATTTATCATGTTCGGCCTGACTCATTAAATCAGCAGCAATATATTTACTATTAGCATTTTCATCAGCAACTACTAATACTTCACTTGGTCCTGCAACCATATCAATATCAACTAAACCATAGCTTAACTTCTTAGCAGTAGCTACAAAGATATTTCCAGGTCCCACAATTTTATCAACTTTTTTTATTGTTTTAGTTCCCTGTGCAACTGCGATTACTCCTTGAGCACCACCAAATTTATAAATTGTTTCAATACCACAAACCTTAGCAGCTGCAATAATAATTGGATTAACTTTACCATCGGCTTTAACTGGCGTAATAATTACTAAATCTTTAACTCCGGCTAATTTAGCTGGCAGAGCATTCATTAATACAGTTGAAGGATAACTAGCTGTTCCTCCAGGTACATATAAAGCAACTCGTTCAATTGGACGAACCATTTGCCCCATGATCACACCATTATCTTTAAATAATGACCAAGATTTATCTACTTGATTTTTATGAAATTCAATTATTTGATTTTTAGTTCTTTCAAGAATTCGTAAATAATCATCATCAACTTGTTTTAAAGCTTCTTCTTTTTCACATTCACTAACAATCAAATCATTTTCATCATTAATTTTATAACCATCAAATTTTAAACAATATTCAAATAATGCTTCATCCCCACGTTTATTAATATCATTAATTATTTTTAAAACTATTTCATTTACTTCATTACTAACACTTTCTTTACGATTATCTAATTTAGCTGCAATTGCTTCTAAATTACCATCATAATTAATAACTTTTAACATTTTTATTCCCCCGTAACTGCTTCTAATTTATTTACTAAATTCATTATCTCATCTTTTTTAAACTTAAAACTTACTTTATTAACAATCAATCTAGTTGAAATATCACTTATTTTTTCAATTACTTCTAAACCATTTGCTTTTAAAGTTGATCCGGTCTCTACGATATCAACAATTGCATCACTAATCCCTGTTACTGGTCCTAATTCTACTGAACCCTCTAATTTAATGATTTCAACATCTTCACCTTTTTTACCAAAATAATTTTTAGCTACTTTAGGATATTTACTTGCTATTTTTTTTCTGCGCTCATATTTTTTATTACGATATTGTGGATATGCAGCAACTGCAAAATAACATTTACCAATATTTAAATCTAATAAATCATAATAATCTTCAAAATCACTTTCATCTAAAGTATCTTTTCCAACAAAACCAATATCAACAATTCCATGTTCTAAAAAAGTTACGACATCATTAGCCTTACCAAAAATCATTTCCAATCCATCTTTAGTTGCAATCAATAACTCACGATCCTTATTAATAATCGGTTCCATATCAAAACCAGCTTGCTGTAACAATTTACATACTTGCTTTTCAATTCTCCCTTTAGTAATCGCAATTTTAATCATGATTTTCCCCCTCCTTATCCAAAGCCTTTAAAATATGATTCATGTGATAACAAAAACCAATCGCACCAACATTTTTATTAAATCGTGGTAATAAATCATCATATCTTCCCCCAGAAATGATTGATTGTGCACATTTATCACTATAACCTTTAATCATTAAACCTGTGTAGTATTTCATTGTTGGTACCATGCCTAAATCAAAAATAATACTTTGTTGATTATCCAATGAATTATATAATTCTTTTAAATGTTTCATTGCTTCTTGGAGAATTTCATCATCAATATTAGTAATAATTGATTCTAATGATTCTAATGAACCAAAGGCTATTGGTAACATTAATAATAATGAATTCAATTTACTATCAAAATTATTTTTATCAATAAATTCTTTCATTTTACTAATATCTCGATATTTCAATATTTCCTTTAATTCATCAGCATTATCACCAACTAAAACACATAAGCGATTAAAAAATTTAGCAGATCCTAACTCAAGAAGAATATTACTTAATCCTAAATGTGGTAATGATTCTTGAATCATATTCAAACACTCTTTATCACCAGCAATTCCCGGTTTATTAATCAACTCTACCCCACCTTGAAAAAACTCACTAGAACGTCCTTTGTGCATTGTTTCTTTACGATACACTTTACCAAAATAACAATATCTAGCCTCTTCATTTTCATAACTATTAGTTGAATAAAATCGAGCTAAAGGAATTGTAAAATCACAACGCATCGCTACATTTTTTCCTTCATGATTAATATATTGAAACATCTTTTCTTGCTCAAAACCACTATCTAATTGCTTATATAAATCAACGTATTCAAATGAAGGCATTAAGACTTCTTTATAATTGTTTTTTGAAAAAATATTTCTTAAATCATTTTCAATTTCTCTTAACCTTGATACATTACTAATAATTGCATCCATACTCTCTTCCGGTATTAGATACTTAAACTCTTCCACTTAAATTTCCCCCTTCTATTAAAAAAACGAGTCATTTACTAATGACTCGCCTATAAACAAATTGCCATTAGATACACCCATAAAAATTATACACAAAATGGGTTGTATCAATATTGATAAAACCCTAGGCAATCCAATGATGGTGATGTAATTGTAAATTAATTAGTTTTTTCATATTATCCACCTCTCATTGTATACAATATATCATATTTTTTATTGAATTAAAAGATAAATTTTATTTAATTTGATAAAAGACTGAGTATAACTCAGCCTTTTAAATTAAATATTTTCTTTTTTACGAATTGTAAGTAAACATACAATACTTAACATTGCTAGTAATACAAATGGTGTAATAGATATATCACCAGTTTTTAAAGCTGTTTGTTTTGATGTTGTTTCTTGATTAGCTTTTACTAAATTTTTAATTGCATTGTTTAAATTATTATATGCTTGATTAATTTGTTCTTGATTTACAATTTCGCTTTTTAAAACATTGTTAGCTTCTTTTAAAGCTGTTTGTAATAAATTATATGTTTCAACTGTATAATCTTTAGCATTTAATTTAGAAGCTGTATTAATTAAATCTTCTAATAAATCTTTATTTGGTTTATATCTTAAATTTAAATATGCTCTAACTAATGCTTCATATGCATCATTTACTTCGTTTACTAAAGCATTTTCATCTGCTAAGACTTGATTTGCTGCATTTAATCTTGGCGTCAATTGATCCCAGCTTGTTTTAGTAAAATCATTAGAATTTAATAAATTGATTTTATTAACTAATTCTTGTAATGCCTTTTTATCGCCTTTATAGAATTCTAATTTTTGCATGATACTAGCAAGTCGATCAAATGATGCATTGATTTTAGATTGTGTTGCACTATCATCAGCTAAAATTTCTGTAGCTTCTTTTAAAGCAGCTTTAAATTCTTCAACAACGATTGGAACAACTTTATTTAATTGTTCATCTGTAATCTTTTTAGCTTCTTCTACAGCAAATTGTAACAATAATTTATCAGCTTTAATTTCTAAATTAGATAAAGTTGCATCTAATTTATTAATAATATTAGATACTTCCTCTAGTGTAATTTCAGCTGCATCATTATTCAATAACTCACTTGCTTCATTAACAACTACTTGTAATTTTTGCCATGATGCTGATGAATAATCAGTTTCAATTAATGCTTCAATTTCTGTTAATTTATCTTTAATTAACTGTGGATTTCCTCGTTTCACTAAATTATCCACAGCTTCTTTTAAATCAGCTAAAGCTTTATCAACACTACTTGCACTACTATTATTATCACTATTAATCGCTTTTGCCTCAGCTAATACTTCTGTAAATACTTGATATGATGAAGCTGTATATTCAATTTCATTAATTTCTAAACTATTAATATAGTTTGTTAATTCACTGTGATCAACACCATATTTAGGATCATTTAATAAAACTATTTCCGCAATTGTAGGTATTTTATTAGCTTCCCACTCAATCTTTAATTCATAGATATTATTCCAGAATGGTAAATACATTTCATTTAATGACTTATCCAATGTTCCAACTTCAACCCATTGTCTTTGACCATTTTCATCAACTAACGCTAAAACTTTAGCATCAGAAACATTACCACTTTGAACAATATTTATTTTTTTAACATCTAATTTTTCAGATAATATATAACTAATGTATCCAGCTTCTTTTGTATTTGGTTTATATGCTGATGTTAAATTACCATCAAACATATTTTCTGGTACAAAACCTGCTACCTCAATTACATTTGATGTAAATGTTGGATTATTTGAAACTTTAACATATTCACCATCATTAATAACAATTTCATTAAATACTACAGCACGATTATTATTAGTTGCAGTAACTAAGATTTTTAAATAACGTGCCTGAATATTATCTGCATTACCTGCTACATATACTTTATTAGGATATGTACTTGATGCTTTATAGCCTGCATCGGAATCAATACATTTTACATTAGCATCATTTTCATTTTCTACCCCATCACCAATTGTAATAACTTTAGTCCATTCATTTAAATCATTTGATATTAAGATTTCTGCATCACGAAGATAATTAACAGCTGAATCTTGACAATACATCGCAATTTTATTGATATTACGTACTTGACCTAAATCATAAATTGCATATTGACCTTTTTGTGGTAAAGTCCCAAATTCAGTAATTGTATCAATGTTATTATCAAATGCCGCTCCATTATCACGACAATCTTCACTTTCTCCCCAACCTGGAGTAATTCCAAAGTTTGTATCATATAATAATGGTGTTGTAATCTCAAATGAAGTAACTACAAATTTTGTAATATTAAAAGTGATTACTTTATCTGTTTGATTGATTAATCTTATATAACGCCCATCAGGCAATTCATTAGAATCAATATTTTGCCAGTCAACATTATTTTTTGATACCTGTAGTGTTAAAGCTTCACCATTTACCAATTGTAAGTCAATATTAGATAAATCTCTAATTCTTGGTAAAGTTAAACCAATATATTCTTGAGGATTTAATGTAATATTTTCTGTTGGTGTAATTGATCCAGTATCCTTTGTGATATCAATTGTAATTGATTTTAAATCATCATTATTTGTATCAACATTTCCACTAGATAAAATTGGTGTTACTTCAAATGCAGACATTTTTAACCAAGTATGTTTATCTTTAGTATTTTTAACTCTAACATAACGAGCTTGTATCCCATCAAAATTTTCTTCAACAACTTTTTTATTTGTATCTTGACTATAAGAGTTAAATTTAATGTATTCTTTACCATCCAATGAATATTCTAAATCATAATTACTCCAATAATCACCATTTCCCATTATAAAACGTATATTATCAATTGGAACAACTTTACCAAGATCTAGCCCAACATAATCGCCAGCTAAACTCATATCACCACTATTAGTTTGATACCATACAAATGTATTATCATTTCCATCTGTTAAATTTGATTCATTATATGATTGATATACACGATATGCACTTGTTTTAATAACTGTTGGACTAAATTGACCTTCTCCTCCATTTATGCTCTTACCATTTACATAAATCTCACGAATTGCAAGCCAAATATCTGGAGTTGCTTCACTACAAATAACTCTAATTCCTTTAACTGATAAATTTAAACCTGTAGCACTAAGTTGTAGTGCTTTATTTCCACTTTCACTTTCTTTAATATCTTTCCAAACTTTTCCATCTTCAGTATATTGAAGTTTTGCTTTAGCAAAAGTATTTTTATTATTAGTTGCAGAATTTGACATCAAGAATTTAACTTCTTTTAAATCAATTGCTTTAGTATATGTAATTCCTACATATTCTCCAACTTTAGACGAATTAGGCGTTTTCCATTGAGCAAAAGTATCATCTTTACCATCTAACATTAAATCAGTTGATTGCGTTGGTGTATCATTACGGTTAGTAATAACTGAAATTATTTGCTTATCTGGATCAACAATTGTTGAAACTTTAAGTGACAAATAAAATTCCATTGCTTTAATAAATGGTACAATATGTTGCACCCCTACTTCAGCATATTCAAGATGATTAACATAGTGAAAACCATATGTTTTAGACTTAGCGAAGACACTTTGACCAGCTGAAAAATATTCCCAAATCAATGATTTATCTGCATCTTGTTGTAAAGCCTTGATACCGTTTAAAAATGATAATGCTGCGTTTGTTGTATCATCCCAACAATTTAACCAATAAACAATTTGATCTCTAATTCGTTTATCGCCAGCATTTTCACGATAAATTTTCGAAGCATTTTGTAAAATTTTAAATTCATTGATTAAATCATCAATAAGTTCTTCATCAATCGTAGCATCTTTATTCAATAAATCTTTAAAAGCAGTTAAACGATCTTTTAAATCAACTGATTCCTGTAAAGCAGTTACTCGGCTATCCATATTTTGATTGATCATATGTTTAGAAAGTTCACGTAAAGCATTAGACGCTTCAGTTTCAGTTGCATCATTATGATCAACATATTTAAATGAATCATACCAGCATTGATTAGCTTCTTCTTTAGATTCCCAAATATTCCATGAATAACAAGCATTACCAAAAATTGCAACTTTACTTGGTTCTGATTGTTGCATTGGATTTAAAACGATTCCCTGAATCTTTTCAGGATCAACATTTGGATGTAGGAAAGTATCATATCCTCCCATAATTAAATGTTTTTTTGAATTATCTGTACATGGCCAGTTAATCCATAAATATGGACCACGTCCTGTATTATTTGTAAAATTATTAGTGAAACTTTGTGAGACTTCTCCCCAAATTCTTCCACCTGTCATAACAATTTGAACATTTTCTGGAAAATCACGATAATAACTTTCTCCATTATACATATACTCTTGAGTACAAAATGGCAATGTCAATTTTAAATCTGGATAAGTTTGTTGCATTTCTTTGATCCAGGCAGTCATATCATTTAATGTTCTTATATAATTTTGGCCTCCGACATTTCCAGCGTCATCAGCTAAAATTGCAATTTGACGTACACCAGCTTCAATAACTTGAGCAAATTTTGCTTGCATAACTTTTAAATCCGCTTGATAGTTATCTTCAGAATTGTAACGAATTGGATTATTCATATATGGATGTAACGCAAAAACAAAACGACATTTTGATTCATTACCAGCTTTTGCTAATGGTTTAATTTTTGTTTCAATTTCCTCTGGAGTATATAACTCACGCCATTTGGCATTATGTTTAGGATCATCTTTAGGGGCATAAAAATATGAATTTAATTTATAATATCCGCCCCATTTCATCAATTGTATACGATCTTCAGTTGACCAAGGATTTCCATAATATCCTTCAATAAATCCTCGACTAGCTACATCTGCATAGTCTTCAATTGTAAAATTACAAATTGAATTATTATCTAATTGATTAAAAATGTGATACAAACTTGTAATCCCATAAAACGCTGCATCACTATCTTTACCAAGAATTGTAATTATACTATTTTTTGATGTTAATAAATATGAATCTAATTTTGAAAATAAATCAACATCTTTTAATGAATAATTTGCTTTGACATATTCATCAACAAGTTCACCTGAATTATTAATTCCAACTAAGATATTAGTTTTTCCATCTTGAATTTCCTTTGAAACACTTCCTTCAATTTCATGTGTTGTCAAAATTTCATTCAATCTAATTTTAGTATCAGCATCAATTCCATTTTCATATACAATATTAATAGTATTGATACTATAATTGCCATCTTCATAATTAATCGAGTGTGGCTTTGGATAAATCTCATATTCTTTTTGAGTAGTTTCTGCTTTAATTGGATATATATTTACACATCCAAATATCATGAAAAAAGTCAAAACTACTAAAAGAAATTTACTTCCTTGTTTTTTCATAATTTTCTTTCCTTTCCTATGACATAGTCTAATAACTATATATTTTGATGGATCATTAAAAAATAAAGACCAAATATAAGTATGCAAAAAAAGCATATTATATTTGGTCTTGCCTGCTTAAAGTAACAATCCATACCCTAACATCCTACCAAAATAAATAATTAAGGTCAAGAAATAATTTATTAATTATTAATCTAAATGATAAAATATTATTATCTTAATATTTATTTTTTAAAATGTTTATTTATTATCACTTTAATAGTATTATATTAGATATATAAGGAGGAAACAATATGGATTATATTACTAAAGTATTAACACAAGTAAAAGAAAAAAATGCAGATCAACCGGAATTTATTCAAGCTGTTGAAGAAGTACTTGAAAGTTTAAAACCGGTAATTGAAGCTCATCCTGAATATGAAAAACAAGCTATTTTAGAAAGATTAGTAGAACCAGAAAGAACTTTAATGTTTAAAGTACCATGGATGGATGATAATGGACAAGTTCATGTTAACCGTGGTTATCGTGTTCAATTTTCAAGTGCAATTGGACCATATAAAGGTGGTTTAAGATTACACCCAAGTGTAAATTTAGGAATTATTAAATTCTTAGGATTCGAACAAATCTTTAAAAATTCTTTAACTACATTGCCTATCGGCGGTGGTAAAGGAGGTTCTGATTTTGACCCACAAGGAAAATCAGATAACGAAATTATGCGTTTTTGCCAAAGCTTTATGACTGAATTATATCGTCATATTGGACCTGATGTAGATGTACCAGCTGGAGATATTGGAACAGGTGCTCGTGAAATCGGATATTTATATGGACAATATAAACGTATCAAAGGAGCATTTGAAAACGGTGTATTAACTGGTAAACCAATGCCATATGGTGGAAGTTTAATTAGACCAGAAGCAACAGGTTTTGGAGCTGTATATTTTGGAAAAGAAGTTTTAGCTCATTTTAATGATACTTATGAAGGTAAAACAATCGCATGTTCTGGATATGGAAATGTTGCATGGGGAGTTTGCTTAAAAGCAAGAGAATATGGTGCTAAAGTTGTATCAATTTCTGGACGTGATGGATATGTATATGATCCAGAAGGAATTACTACTGATGAAAAAATCGACTTCTTATGTAAAATCCGTGAATCAAACGATATTAAATTAAAAGATTATGCTGAAAAATTTGGTTGTGAATTCCATCCAGGTGAAAAACCATGGGGATTAAAAGTTGATATGGCTTTCCCATGTGCTACACAAAATGAAATCGGTGAAGAAGAAGCTAAACAATTAATCGCTAACGGTGTTAAATATATCGTTGAAGGTGCAAATATGCCAACAACTCCTGAAGCAGTACATTACTTCTTAGCAAATGGTGGTATTTTAGCTCCTGCTAAAGCTGCTAATGCTGGTGGTGTTGCTGTATCTGCATTAGAAATGTCACAAAACTCTATGCGTTATAACTGGTCAGCAAAAGAGGTTGATGAAAAACTTCATAATATTATGATCGATATTCATAATTCATCAGTTGCTGCTGCTAAAAAATATGGTTTAGGATATGATTTAATCAAAGGGGCAAATATCGCCGGATTTGAGAAAGTTGTTGAAGCTATGTTGGCACAAGGAATTTATTAAAATGATAAAAAAGCACTTAACGGTGCTTTTTTATTATTTATCTACTTTTGCCATTTGATTATTATATTCATTCATTTTTTCAATTAATTCATTATAAAATTCTTGAGCATTCAATATATATAAAGTAGAGACACTACGATGCTTTACTTTTATTTTATGTTTGCTAATTAATTCAACATCTTTAATATCTTTATAATCAATAAGTGCTGGTAAAATTCCAATTCCTTTATATTCATAAATCATCATTGAATCATTAAATATTTTCATATTATATTTAGTAACAATCATTGATAAAAGTACAAATAATAATATCAAACCAATGATTACTTTTGATTTATTATGATCTAATGCAAAAAAAATACATGCCCCAGTAATCAATACAAACATACAAGCTAAAAAAAATATCATCCTAAATTCTTTATATTTCATTATAACACCTCTTTATATAAAATAAAAACAACCAAAAGGTTGCGATTGACTAAATGGTGACCTGTACGGGATTCGAACCCGTGAATGCATGCGTGAAAGGCATGTGAGTTAACCGTTTCTCCAACAGGCCAAAATAAAAACTATTAATACAGTTAATGGTGGTTCCGGCCGGAATCGAACCAGCGACACGAGGATTTTCAGTCCTCTGCTCTACCGACTGAGCTACGGAACCAATTGGCGGT
>JAGZCC010000032.1 GCA_018369555.1 Thomasclavelia spiroformis | reverse complement strand
GTTTACCACAAAAGCAAAATGCCCGTAGAGCCTATAAAATAAGGCTTTGCGGACATTTAAGAAGATATAAAAAGATAGTCAAAAAGACATATATAATTTGTTTTAAATTGTTCTTCAAGTTTAGTAATTGCACCTGTTGATAGTTTTAACTTATACTCAACACCGTCAACTTCCCATGATGCCCATGGTATTCTTTTATTCTCGCTCATTTTTTCCTCCTATACAATTTCAGGATCTGTAATTTTCAAAGCACTCTGCAAAGCAATATTTAAGTTAAATTCAATAACTCCATTTACTCCACCGCCTGTGCGTTTTACACTTACCTGTCCATCGAATTCAGTTGTTGTTCCATCTTTTAAGGTTTCTTGGAAACTCACTGTTTCACCAGTTTTTTCCAATTCTCTTAGTACACGATATGGGCTTGTTGCACTTGTGTTATCATATTTAAATTTATATGTAACGTCACCAGCATCTCCAATCCCCATTTCATACTGCTTGACAGAATCTTCTAATGTAGTATTTTCTACTTTTTCTGGATCCACTCCCATTTCTGGGATTTCTTTTAAGCCTTTTAAAATAGTAAAAGAGCCACTCGATTCTGATTTCTTTTTATATCCTAAAGTAGCGCCATTTGCTAACATATAAAACCCTCACTTTCCTAGTTTTTGTGATAGATAGCAGATTGATCTATATCAATTACTGCTTCATATCTCATTAATTTATGCTTTATACCTGTTGGTTCGCCAACATCTGAACATGCAATACGTTTGAAACCGAATTTTGAAATAACTTCATCAATTTTTACTGCAGTTTGTGAAGTACTTACGGTGTCCCATATATCTATCCTAAAACGAATAAGCGATGATGCTTCTCCCTCATCTGTTTCTTCATAAACACTATTATTTTCTTCACAATAAGAAACCGCTGGCATCGTCTGAAAACTTTGCGGATATGTATCGCTAACATTATTAACAACTTTTTCCAGTTCATTTACAAGTTTATCTTTTACATTTATCATCTCTTCATTACCTTAACTATTTCCTTTCTAATGTATTTATTTATTTCTTTTGTGATATCTTTTTCTTGATCGTGTATTGCAGGATAGAGGTAAGGGCGTGCAGGCATACCATTTGTAAGATATCCAATTGCTTCCCCATCTTTTTCAACAACACCCAAACCATAACTTCTTGCATCATCTTCACTCATTGCATCACCTGGTATCATCCACCCGGTTTGAGAATATTTCGGATTAATATTAGGTGATATTCCGCGATGATCTTTTTGTCCGTTTGGGCCTGTTCCTAGCTCGTAAAAAATACCATAATCAAGTTTTGTATATACTGTACTGCTTGCACCGTTTTTGTCTGATACTGTTTTTTCTTTTATCGACCTGCTCAAATTCCCTGATTTTGAATTAACCAGCAACCTTGCCTGTTTTTGCACAAGTAAGCCGCCACGTTTGACGGCTTTTTTTAAAATTTCTCCCTGCATTTCAGTAGATACCTTTGATAATTTAGATATTAAAGTTTTACTGTTTTTAATTGTCATTTTATCTTTTCTATCTCTATTAGTTTGAATTTAGTATATTGTCGTATAGAAATAACCTTATAATTAGGTTTATCAGAATCAATACATATACCATCATTTTCAGCAATTTCTAAATTACCATAATAATTCATATTCATTATGTACGGTACTCTTAATCCATACAGTTCCGACTGTACTTTGCCACCTGCAGGCCATATCACTGCTTTATCTGTTACTGGCTCAAGGTATTCTAAAAATACATTTCTTTCAGCATCTTTTCTTACAACACTTTTCCTTAATTTGAATTCTTTAAGTTTCCTTTTTAGCATCAATTATTCTCCTAGCAAGTGCAGATAATCTATATTTTTCAATACCTGAAAGTATTTCTTTTTCAGAACGATATGTTCTTGAAACACCGCCCTCACTATGACTTGATTCTCCTGATTCCCCATTCCGTTCATATCTTGCAACCGCTAAATCCATTTTAAAATGTTCTAAATCCTTTATCATTTTTGGACGATTTGTCTGCTCAAGAATTGTTTTCTCAGCCTCATCAAGAAAAAGAAAAACAGTTTTATCATCTGTTTCACCTGTTAAAGTTTTAAATGTATCTTCAATAGACATAGCTAATCACCACGACTATCTTTAATAATTTTAATTAATTCATCTCGTGTTAGTCCATCAGCAGTAATACCAATTTTTTCAGCTAATGTCTTAAGATCCTCTAATTTCATTTTAGATAATGGAGTTTTTATACCTGTATTTGCGTCATCAGCTCCATTAATTTCATTAGTTTCAGTAATTTTAGATTTAAGTTCATCAAGTTTATCACTAACTAAATAATTTAATGGATCTTTTTCGCATATTTTAATTACATCTTTATTTAAACATTCAGTCATAACCTTATTTTTAATATTATAAATAAATGCCATTTAATTTTCCTCCTATTATGCTGCAGGTGGATTCGCAGTTAATACTGCAATACACTTAGACTGAAATACTTTTGCACCATAAACATGAAGCCCTTTAACTGCATCAGAAAAACGTTTTTCTGGTCTATATGCTTCTGTTTTTAAAATCTGTTCTGCATATGATCCGGCCTCTTCTGTACCTGCAATGATTTTATATTTTGTTTTAGTAGTATTTGGGACGTTGTTAGAAACATAAATTGTAAATCCTGCACCTTTACCAACTTCTCCACCCTCTAAGATTGCTTTGTTGTAATCAGTACCATTACCAACGAAACGATCATCTTTTAATAATAAGCCATGATACCAAGCAGGGATAACTACCCATCTACCAACAGTTGGAACATTGGCTTCTGTTAATTTGACACTTAGATCAACTAAATAATCGTATGCATTAGTTTTATCTGGAACTTTTGGTGTTGTATCATCACCAATCTTATTATCGGCATGAACATTAATTGCTAACAAGTTAGCTGCAAATTCATCAACCACATCATTCATAGCATATGCCGCTCTCTCCATTGCTTTATCCATTAATTTAGGATTTGTTTGAGCATTGTCTACATCATCAACGGAAAAGTTAAAATATTTTGCCTGATCAATCTTTAATTCTTGTTGTTCACCAGATAGGTCTTCAGGCGCCTCGATATCCGCACCTTTTTCATAGTCTTTAATAGTAACTTCTCCAATTTGATTTACTTTTACAGTATCACCAAAATTTTTGATTTCTCCTTCATAGTCACGATTTAATAAATTTAAATACACATGTCTTTTATCCAAGTGACGTAAAAGACGTGCACTCCATAATGTTGGAATAAAGTTTTCTACTGACATAATATACCTCTACTTTCTATTTATTTGATGACAGTAATTTCTGTACATCATCCCAATTTTTATTGATTTCATCAGGGCTCATTGTTTTCAATGAATCAAGAGTAATATCTGTAGATGTTGGAGCTTTTTTCATTGATTTACCTCCTTTTAATTTTTCATCTACAGCTTTAGCCACAGCCTGCTGAAAAGCCTTTTCAACAATTTCAATTGACTTTTTGCAAGATTCAGCGTCTTTAAAGTTTAAGATTTCAGCTAATTCAGTTGGAATTCCTTTATCAGCTAACTGAATTTTTGCCTGTGCAGTCAATTCTCTCTTTGTAATTTCTGCTTCTCTTGCATCTAAATCTTCAATTCTTTTTTTCTCCTGGTATGCTTTTTTTTCCTTTTCAGACATATTAGCTAGTTTTTCAGCTTCTGTCTTTTGTTCTTCCAGATGCCTTTCCCATGATTTACGCTCTTTAGCAAGTCTTCCTTGAACAATTTTATCGACTTCTTCTTGAGTAAATGTTTTAACCTCTGGATTAGGATCATCAGGTTTATCATCAGGATTTTCAGGTTCCTCTGGTTCTTCTGGATTGGATGGATCATCAGCAAAAAATTGAAGATTAAATCTAAAATTATCTTTATTAGTTTTGCTTATATTCATAAACTCCTCCATTTAAAGTCCGTAAGACTATCCCATCTTTTAATGTCATAAGTTTTTGGACAAATAAAAAGACAAGTCCTTACTTGTCTAATTCTTGGATGTTTCTTTTATTTCTACTGCTACCCCAGCATCAATTAACTCCTTAACACGTTTAGCATCAACAACTGTTATGAGCATATCTTTCCTATATGGAATATTAGTATTTTTATCAATCATATTTTTTACAATTTTTAATTTTGCCAATTATTTCTACCTCCCTCCAAATTTTCTTTTATTTTTCTCTAATACTTTGCTTTTATCTTTAGGCGGTGGCAAATAGCAGTCGTATTTTTCGTGTCTAATACGACCACAAATCATACACATATATTGTATTTTTTTAACAATGCAATGTCTTTTCCTGTCATAGTATTGTTCACTACGATATTCAAATTCCTGATGATAATGTGGTCTTAATCCTTGTGACATCTTTTAACAACTCCTTCCATACAAAATAAAAACCGACTATTTGTCGGTATAAAACTATATAATTTAATTTTTTTGTAATACTTTTTTTCTAAACATTTCGATTGTATCTTTTCCATGCTCTTTTTGTAGTTTTCTGAGCCATTCCTGATAATTTTGATTAGCACTTATTATTTTATCCTTACCAGTTACTGGATCACGTACACGTCGCTTCATCTTAGCTTCAATTGCTTTACTGATAACTGGTTCGATTGATGACCTACAGTTTGGATGCATTGGCGGAATATTTACGCCCTGAATAGCTTTATTGAGAGGAATGGTCGTTCTATCGTGGCGTTGACATATTTTTGATGTCTTCATGTCATGTACAGCACAAAAACGAACTATCTCAATATCAGCTTCTCGATATGCCTCCATATCTAAAGCATTACTAATAAAATCACTTTCGGTGGATATTAATCTTTTTGCGTTATATGCTCCAACATTAAACCTCTCATTAATTGTATCAGACATCTGCTTTTCAGTTTTTCCTGTCAATATACCCATGAGCATTTCTTCTTTGACTAAATTAGCAACTGCCTGCGTATTATCCCAAATACGATTTGAATAATTCTTACCGCTCCATTTTGATTTTAATAACTTTTGGGTTAGTTCAGAATCTATATTTCCAAATGAAAAATTTATTCCTGTTTTATCCTGTATATTGTAAATTGAGTTGAAATAGGCATTATATGCAACATCGATATAGTTAAGTGTACTTATTTCTTTTTCCTGTTTGAAAATTCCTACCATCATTGAATCGAGTAAACTTTGAGCTTCTTGAAAACGATTAATCCTGTAACTGTATGCAGGAGCTTCAAGTATTTTTAAAAGTTTTTTTCGTTCTTCACTTTTTGCTCCTGCTCTAAGCTTAACAAGCATTTTGTCATACGTTAAATCATCAACCACACTGTTCAGTAATTCTTTTGCCTCTACGGTGCTTAATCCATGTCTTCCTCTATATTTATCAAATACACCCTGTATTTGCTCATTTAAATAAAAAGATGCTTTTTGATAGAGTTTCGCAATCTCAATTGCGGAATCTTCTGCAGTATCCATTGCCATTTTGATATGTTCTGCTTGACGTTTTCTCCAGTAATCGCTCATAATTATTAATTATTTTCTTCCATCTTTTCATCATTATTAAAAGGTACATTATTGGGCGCACTAAATATCTTCTGCTGTCTAAGCGCAGCTTCTTCACTCTCTTTTTCAACAGTTTTAACTTCACTTTCAGCATCTTCGATAAATGGCAATTGTTCGATAAGTGTCTTTGTAGAAACCTTGCCAGACAGATTAGCAATCATTTGAGCAAGTTCATTCAGATTCTTTGGAAGTTTACGAGTAAATGTTATTTTGACTGTCCCAGAATTAACAGCAATGGCTTTGATATTAAGAAAATTACTAATCAATTCAATACGCCGCTTGATCCCTTTTTTATAATATTTCTCTTTTTCACTGGTGATCATCTGTAATCCTAAAAGCTTATATTCCATAGCCACGCCCGAACTGTTACCAACAAAGTTTTCATCTGTAAGATTAGGAACATGAGAAAAAGTATAAATATCTTCTTTTATAGCTTTTCTCAGTATTTCCATTCCTGATTCATCAAATGTTCTTGCTATGTACTCTGCCTTAGCATCTGCAGGAAGTTCTAAAAATCCATTTTCTTTGAGGATTCTCATCGCTTCTGAAACTTCGTCGCTATCATCTCCAAGCAAAGCACCATAAATTACAAGTAGCGCTTCTACAAATTGTTCTTTATCATTAATACGATCAGATGTCATTTTATTATAAGCATCAATTAATGATATCTGCTGTTCAAAATCACCGATACATAATTTGTTGTTGCGATATTCAATAATTGGAACATTTCCAAAATTATGAGGAATAGGCTCATCAATATCTCTATGATTTTCTCCGGAACATTCCAAAATCATATTGTAGATATAATTTTCTGTGGTAACAGTTGCTCTATAACAATATTTGCCAGTGATTGCGTCCTTAAATCTATAGTAATAAACCCCAAATAACAAGTTTTGTTCAATTGTATCATCATAAACCAAAAACGTATGCTCTGCTTCAAGATTTCTAATAGTGATATCTGTTGTATTTTCTTTAATAAATACATACTCATACGCTACTCCGCAGATACTCATTTCGAGGGCATTATCGCTATCAACATCATCGATATCAGCTTTATCAAATACTTCTTTTAATTTATCTACTGTACTTTTATCAGTATTGTCGTATGACGAATACGATATAGGAGAATTCATAAAATAACCAGTTGCTGTATCTGAAATATCTTTAGCATGATTACAGACAACTTTGTTATTAGCTGAACTTTTCGTCTTTTTTATTCTAGCTAGTATATTATGTTTACCTTCATAATATTTCTTATTTTTCTTGATTTTAGCCGCATATCTAAAATGCTGATTAATCAATTTATTAATTTCGGTTTTATCCAACTGATCTTCATTATATGCAGAACCATCAATAGTAAACTCTTTCATCTAATACCCCCTTTACTCGTATTTATTTCTATCTTTTCTAGCACGACCTTTGCTTCTAATAATATCCTGCTCACAGCCATATCTTGCAGCATCAATCGTATGATTGTTTTTATCTGGAAACTCACCTTTTAAATTGCCTTCCTTATCTTTTTCTATTTCGTAATCATTGAACTCTCTGGCCGCATTAGGACATCTAATTGGATCAATAATAATTGACTCTAAATCCTGAAGCCATTTAATTCCGTTTTCGACACTGTCCGGTCCTTTTTTAGCTCCAGTAATATTCAATCCAAGAAGTTTAAATTCATTAATCGTTCTTGGTTCAGCACTATCTGCAGTTACCAGTTTATTCAATGGATTAATTGCTTTAATCTGTTTTACTGCCTTTTGGTTTGAAAGTCTTGTACCATAAACTTCTCCAAAAATAAAAAGACGTCTTCGCGTCTTGTCATAATTCATTTTTAGATAAGCCAATGGATCCCCAGCATAACCAAAATCCAATCCATTTTTTAATCTATCAAATACTGCAATTTCATCATCAGTAATTTCTCTGATGTCAAGGTTGGTAAATACTTCGCCACCTGTACCTGTCACTTCTCCAAGGTAATCGTGATTATATTTTTCAGGGTTTACCTTCTTAGTATGCTCTGCTTCTATTAGAAACTGTTCACCAAGCCATTCAGGTGGGGCCTGTAAATACGTTGTATGACTGACAAATGTATCATCACGTTTGATAAGTACCTGTTTATTGCACCAGTTTCTTTGACTTTCAGGTGGGTTAAATGAATAAAATACGCAGTATTCTGGACCACCTCGCAATAGAGACTGATTTATATTTGTTATATTGTCATATGATTCAAACTCGTCACATTCTTCATACCAGACATATTTAACATAACCGACAAATACTTTTGTTGATTTTAGTTTTTTAGGATTATCAGCACCTTTAAAAATAATAACCTGCCCAGTAGGCTTGTAAGTCATTTGTAGTTTTGATTCTGGAATATCCCAATCTTCCTGAGCCTTCATCATATAAATAGCCCATTTTATCTGTTCAAATACTGAGCCTCTAAGCGTATCTTTTACACGTCTGATTATAACTGCATTTGTCATTAAGCCTTTTTTAGCATCTCTCATTATCCCCAATGGGATTTCAGTTCCAATAAATGAAGATTTAAGAGAACCACGTCCTCCTTTGAGCCAATAATGCGTATAAACTTGATTTTTAACATACTTATGAACGTCATAAAATGCTGGTCCAATAATAGATTTTAAGCTTACCTTATTCATCTATATCATCTACAATTATTGTATTTCCTTTCGATGTAATATCAACATTATCTTTAAATAATCCAAATCTACGTGCAAGTGCTTCTGCAGCTTTCAGTCGTTCTTTTTCATCCGGTGGCTTTTCAATTACTTCCTGAAAACCATTTCCACATAATGCTAAAACACTCGATTTAGAATTGCCTCGCATCACCGACGTGTAATACTCAAGAATTTCCTGAACTGTCGCAACACGCTCACTTTCTAGTTCCTTCAATCTCTTCTGGATATACTCTTTGATATCATTATGATCAAGAAGCTTACTTGCTCTAGCTGCAGCAGAATTATCGCTTTTGATATTCTTGTAAACAGCTTTATATGCACGTGTTCCGTTTAAATCAATTAGATACTCATCACAAAACATTTTCTGCTTCTCAGTCATAACGACACCTCCTTTGTTTTACTTACCTTTCCAGATATCCCTACATTCTTTCAAAAAAGAAACAGTTATTAATGCTGTCAAACCAAACCCTAATGCATATAAACAGCTTTTAATTCCTATGCATATTGCTTCTATCATAATTATCCTCCTTACAAAAAAAGTGGCCATACCGACCACGTACTATCAAACTGGTTGCAGGAGGTGGATTTGCACCACCACTTTCGGGAGAAGAACCCAAAAAGCTACTACTTGCTATATCCTGCCTTATTTTAGGTAAAAGAAAAAGGATTGTTTTTAGCAATCCTAAGATCCTATTTCACACATATTTTTTTTCTTCTAATAGATCGTTATAAAATAATCTTTTATAATATCTTTCTTCCAATAAAATAGATTTTAATTTATTAGAATAAGCTTGATTTTTAAAATATTTAAAAATTATATCCAGATTATTTTCAAATAGCGAAAAATTAACCCTACGTACTCTAATATTGTTTTTTAATAATTCCATAAAAATGTCGTCAAATAATAATTCACGAGGAGCATTATAAATAATACCTTTACTATTAGATTTGTCAAAGTTATCTGAAAAATTAATCTTGTTTAGATAGTGTTCTAATGTATTAAAAATGTGATTAATTATTTCGTCTTTGCTTAAATTTGTCTCTTCAATTTTTATTGACTCAACAATAATGTTTGCCACTCTTTCTAATTCAACTATTGTTTGCTCATCAATTAACTTTTTATAATCATCTTTATTTTTTATTGTAACTTCCCCTATCTTATTTATCATCATTTTCATTTGTTTCAAAATTGTATCCATATCGTCAACAGTGCTTTTTAATTTTTCTGAATTATTTTTAGATTTTAAATATGCTAGATATTTTTTAAACATATCAGCCCATTGCTTTCCCATATAGTCCTTAATTTCTTCTACCTTATTAAAAGAAGTTATCGGTATATTTCCTATCTCATATATTTCTTGTATGAATTTAAAAACATTAATATTTTTTACTGTTCTAAATAATATACTTTCTTCGTTTTCAGTCAATTTATCCCTATTTAACTTATAAATTTCATATTCCACCTGTACAGATGAATCTATAAAACAAAAAACAGGAACATTTCCATCTACAGCATTTTTAAATTCATTTCTTGTAATCGATGCAAAAGATTCACTTTTTTCATCCTCTCCTGTAGCCGCACTGCCATATTGTCCGCCGATAATTAAAATTGCCATATCTGAATTTCTCATCGCTTCATAGCATGAATCGTCTAATGGTTTACCAGGAGTATAACCTATATCTCCTTCTTCGAACATAATTGGTTCAAAATCATGTGCACGTATAAAATTTGCTAAGTCTTCTCGAATATATCTTAAATCATAAAATGTTGAACTCACAAACACTCTCGGTTTCATATGTAAATCACCTCTATTGATATTATACATATAATCTCCTCACTTTCTCAAGAATAATAGCATTCGTTAATTAAAAAAATTGTAAAACAAAAAAAGCTCAAGGGGATTGAGCTTTTTATATTTATAAAAGAAAGGAAAAAAGATTTTTGGGAACCATCAACTCCAAGGTAGCTTTGCTAAAAAACTACACTATCATAATAACACATTTAACCGGCTCATTGCGGTTCAAAAGGTATCATGTTTATACCATTTTTATGAAATCTTTTTATTTGAGAAATAGAGTAATTCATACAATCAGCAATTTCACTTAAAGTCTTGAATTGCAGGTACTTATAACCAAGTGTTGTACGTGCATTTAGATCCTGCACATGATTTATACATTCTTCAATACTTCTTAATTCACTCTCTAATTGAGTTTTTTCTTCAATATATGCGTTTATTGACTTTTTAGGTCCATTTATACTTGGAGTGTATTTTATCGCTTGTACGCCCTCTATTTGATTTTTTACAAATTCGAGCCTATCGTATTTATCACGATAGGACTTTAACCATTTTACTTTTTCATTGTAATCCATTATAAAATCTCCTCCATCTTTTGATAATTTTTGCAACATGGAAACTCTTTATCAAACAATTCATCTGTTTCATTCGTCGATTCATCTCGTATGTTAATTACTTTTAATGTACATTTGTAACAATACTTACCATTTTTCTTAATATAATTTCTCATACGTCTTTTTGATCTATACTTACAATCTTCTATATCACATATTACATTTGCCATTATTCACTTTTACCTTAACCTTTCTTAACCTCAAATCATTCATCTATCTTTGACCACCTTATATTTACAACAGGTTTTTTGACTTTGCCATTGCAATAATCACAAACTGTTTGACGGCTAATATGCAATGCTTTAGCCGCTTCTCTTGTACCTTTGTAAAAAACATTATTGTCAATATCATAAACCAATCTGCGTTTTTTTGTTCTTCCTCCATAATACAATCCTAACTTTTCAAAAGTAAGAAGCTGCAAGTTTACAAGTGCATTATCACCTTGATGATGATTTCTATGGACCAGTGCATATCCTGTTGGTATTGGACCGTTAAACGATTCCCATACCATAGCACTAACTTTAACAGCTTTTCCATATACCTTGACCAGAAGATACCAGGATCCTCTTTTCTGTTTCTTACGATATGGCTTTAATAGGCGTTCGCTGCAAGAATATACTCGTTTAACTCGGCCATATGTCGATGTCCAATAATCAGTGTTTCTGTAACGCTTCCAAATTTCTCCTTTTAAATTTTCAATCATCTTTTTTCTCCATAAATTTATTTTCATTATCTGCAATATAAAGATATTTTTTTATATCAAGCCCTGAAGTTTTCCACCTATAAAGCCCATATCTGTTTTGTCTTAATCTTTTTCCGCTTAATTTACAAGTTGCAGTTTTTATTTTTTGGGCTTCAAAATATCTATTTAAATCTTCCTTGGTTATTTGCATCATTGCTGCTCCCCACAGCTTCAAATAAAGATTTCTGTTCATGTCTGATTTTAAATTTATTACACTTTTTTCTTGTATTACTAATTGGTTCACTGCTTACTTTGCAAAAACCATTTATATTTTTTCTGCAACATTTGCATATACTTTCCATACTTTATCCTCCTAAATTTTTTCTAGATGTATCCATATGCCTGGTACCTGTGCCCAAAATTTTTCAATAGTCTCGCTGGCCACTCTAGAATCATTAACATAAAATCCTAAATCTTCCATAATATCCTTCAAAGCTTTATTAAGATCATCAGTATCAGGTTTAGTATGTTTATACTCACCATCATAATGTTTTCCTGTTATCGGAAAACACCATTTAACAACTAGCCTCAACGCACCATCAAACGGTTGTTCTGGTACATGTGGTATCAAATGTGCCCTTAGCTTATTTTTTGCAGCAGCCAGTTCCGGCGGATCATAAAGTTTAGGCTTCCCATTGACTACTCTTATTTTCTTTTCCTGTGCCGTTATAGTTGGTGGAACCATCAGCATAAAAAATTCAATCTTCTTTGTCATACTCAACACCTTGCCATTTACCAGTTTTAGAGTTATATTCGATAGATTTTAACACTTTACTTCTATTCATTATACGATCACAAACGAACTGCTTTGTATCTTCCTGATTCATCAGCCATTTAATAACTTCACTTTTGTTTATATCAAATTCTTCATTTGGTAGAGTATGATAAAGTGGCGGCATACGTTTAGCCGCTTCTAAAAATTTTAATTCTTTCACCGAATATTTTTTACTAATTTGTCTTGGCATATTTTTTTCTCCTGTCATTTTCCTACTAGTCATTGTAGCGGGTTAGTAGACGTCGTGCGCCAGCTATACGCACGACTACTTACCACGCAATGACATGCACGAGTAATTTCTACCTAAGGGTCACCGTCACTAAATATATATACAGAGTATATATATTACTGACCCCTTAACTGACCCGTCAGTTTACTTGTTATTTGACTGACTGACCCCTCTAGGGGTCACCGTCACTTTTCATGTTTTTTGACCCCTAACTTTTTCTTATTACAACCCCACCTTTACGGGTAAAATCAGGATGTTCATCCACTCTTTTACGTACTGCATTAGTGCTCAACGTAAAGTATTCTTCAAGTGATTTTATTGTTACTTCACCATCTATTTTCAATGCTTCATAAGCTATTTCTAAAGCATTCATTCTATCTTTCTTTTTGTCCTCTGGGCTCTTTCTAGCCTCTTTTGCTTTTTGCCATTGAGGTTTATCATCTGTATCTATATCCTGAAGTACACCGCTATTATCAACCTGATGTATAGGATATTTAAAATACAGATTAACTGGATTAAATTTAGAGAACTCTCTAAGCGTACCCTCAATTCTCCATGCAGTTATTGAGGTTACTTTATCTCTTGAATCATTAATTAAGTCATCAAGTTCTTTATAAAATCCATGCCCAAGTTTTGATTTGCAAAAATCAATCATTATACTTTGTGAAAGCATATCATCCTGAGATAATTCTTCCATTAGTTCCGGCCTTTTTGCTTTTAGATAATTTATGCAGCATTCGCAGGCCGCATTATTTCTCATCTGTTTATAATGACTTTCATTTAGTTCTAGTTCAATAAGATCTAATAACGCATCCGGATCACGTGCAAATACCCCTGAGCCGCTGGCACGATCCATAGAACGTTTACCACCTTGTGCCCCTTTTGAATGATGGTGACAGTAAATAACTGCAGTTCCAAGTTCATTACAGATCTTATCAAACTGATTACAGAAATCGGCCATCTGATTAGCACTATTTTCATCACCGGTAATAACTTTGTAAATTGGATCTATAATAATAGCTATATAATCCTTTTTAGCTGCTCTTCTAATCAGTTTAGGAGCAAGTTTATCCATTGGTATAGATTTACCCCTTAGATTCCAAATATCGATATTTGATAGGTTATTTGCCTTTATACCAAGAGAAGTATAAACATCTTTAAAACGATGAAGACAGGATGCTCTATCAAGCTCTAAATTTACATACATCACTTTTCCCTTTGCACATTGCCAATCAAACCACTTCTCTCCTTCTGCAATTGCAATACACATTTCAATAAGTGCAAATGATTTACCAGCTTTAGATGGTCCTGCGATAAGCATTTTATGTCCCTGTCTTAAAACTCCATCTATTAAAGGCGGTGCTAATTCAGGCATATTATTCCAAAAATCATTCAACGATTCAGGATCTGGTAAATCATCATTAATTCCTTCTATCCATTCGAACCATTCATCCCAGGATGATTTACCAATATTAGTTGCTACTAAAAATTGTTTTTTACCATTTCTTGTAACACCAGGCATTCTTGACAGTCTTGAAGGATTTCGATTTTGAGTATCTACTTCTAAACCATTCTTTTTACAAATATTGTATAGATAATCTACACGTTTACGGTATTCTCTTTGATCGGCAGCTTCAATTTTTACAATTGCATGTAGGCTTTTACTTCCGGAATGAACAAGACAAGCTACCGGAAGTTCCAACTCTCTAATAATTGCATTTTGCTCTGCTACAGACATTTTGTCACTTTCCACGAGTGCATATCGATAATCAGCTACATTTTCATTTTTACATCCTTTTCCATCTAATGGATTAAACCTTATCCATGCCCCAGCTTCAGGATTATAATCTCCTAAAACTGCGCCTACATCACCTTTACAATTTCCTAACTGCTGTATTAATTTACCTGCAGTTCTATCCCAACATCCCTGAGTAGGAAGATGTTTTTCATCTTTTAACCATGACTTTGTTACATACCCTACATTTTCAGTAGAATCGAATAATGTCTCCAGATAAGTAATAAGTTCAGCTACCGGGTCCCAACTCCGTGGTTCCCGAACCTCCTTGACCTCAAGCCAGTTCCTGTCTACTATTACTCCATCATCTTTTGGATTTATAACATCATTCCAATCAAGTTCATGTCCTACTTCTCTGATTGGTGGAGTCCATCCTTGATCTTTTGCATATTGAACTATTGTTCCGCCAGTTACTCCTGTGCCAGTAAATGTATCCCATTTTTTATAACATTCGTTTCTATGATATCTTTTAGAATCTTTTTGGCTCCATAAATCCCATTCCTGCGGTGAATAACCCTCATGTTTAAGTGCCATACCTACACAGCACCACTCTTGATAACTTAATTTAGATGGATCAATATAATTCAATATTTCAATTAGATCATTCGTATACTCCATCATTATTCTCCTTTATACGTTTTTGGATCTATTCCACTTGGAATTTTCCATCCATTAGCGGCAATTCGATTTATAAGCTTATTTGCCGCATCAAACTGCCATGTACCGACATGCTGAAATCCACGTCCTTCTAAAAATCTAATTTGTTTTGGTGTAGTTAAGCCTTCGTTACGTCTTTTATCCAGACGTTCTAATAACAGTTTTGCTTTACCGGCATTATCAATATCATCAGGGAATATCCCAAATTTTTCTAGTGCTTTGATTTGCTTATCACTTGCTGGTGCCATCTCCCATCCAAATGAGGGTTTGTAGCTAGATAAATCCTGATCCATTATGCTCATTTCAAACTGTAGTGGATCTACAAGTTTTCGCTTTCTTTTTTTCATTTCATTAAGCTGTTTCGCTAATGACTCTTCTCTTTGAGCAACAACATCATTCATTGCCTTTTCTTCTGCATCTTCAATATCAATAGCTTCTAATACATCTTCTGGAAGACATGCATTGGCATTATCTTCTAAATTTTTTGTCATTTGTTTAGCTACTTCTTCATTTTCACAAATAAGATTTGCAGGATGGCATAATTCATGACGTTCTGTATGCCATAAGAAATCAAGCAATAACAAATGATCTTTACCAGGGGACAATCGTGTTCCACGCCCTACCATCTGACTATAGAGACTTCTAACTTTTGTAGGTCTCAATACAATTACGCAATCAACTGATGGACAATCCCATCCTTCAGTTAAGAGCATTGAATTACATAAAACATTGTATTTATCACTTTCAAAATCTTCTAATATTTGTGTACGATCTTTACTTTCACCATTTACTTCTGTTGCTTTAAAACCATTTTCATTAAGAATATCTTTAAATTTTTGTGATGTTTTAACAAGTGGCAGAAAAACAACTGTTTTTCTATCCATACAGTATTTTTTCATTTCCTGTGCAATCTGATAAAGATAAGGATCTAATGCTGTCCCTATATCACTTACCTTGAAGTCACCAGCCTGAACTCCGACCCCGGACAAATCCATCTTTAACGGTAACGTAAGCGCCTTTATAGGTGTTAGATAACCTTCTTTAATTGCTTTTGGCAATGTATACTGATATGCAAGACTTTCAAAATAATTTCCTAGATTTCTCATATCTCCACGGTCTGGAGTAGCTGTAACGCCTAGAACCTTGGCTGTATTAAAATATTCTAAAACCCTCTGATATCCGTCACTTAAGCAATGATGAGCTTCATCAATAATAATCGTATCAAAATAATCTGGTGGGAACTGTTCCATTCGTTTTGGTCTCTGCAGTGTCTGTACAGAACCTACAACTATACGAAACCAGCTACCTATGCATGTTTCTGAAGCTTTTTCTGTTGCACATCCAAGCCCCGTTGATTTTGCAATCTTATCAGATGCCTGATCAAGCAGTTCACCACGATGTGCCATAATCAAAACTCTATCTCCGTTTTTTACACAGTCCTTTGCTACTTCAGCAAAGACAATTGTTTTACCACAACCAGTAGGCAAGACCAAGAGAGTCTTTTTAACTCCCTTATTCCATTCTTCAAAAATCGAATCATGTGCCTCCTGTTGGTAAGGTCTCAACTGCATTAGAATTGACCCGGTTTATATTGAAACTGTTGATTATAATTTGGCTGTGTATCTTCTTTTGGATAGAATTTTTTAATTTTATTGTATTTGTTGCCATTATATTCTTCTGGTACAATTTTACATCTGCCTGAAGCACCAGGAACTAACTGCCAATTCATACGTAATGGTTCATTCTTTTTCTTTTGACCAATTCCACGGAAAAATTCACTTAAAAAACCTTCGCATTTTGTATGTAAAATTAAATTATGCATAATTCTTACATCTTGTCCTGTCGCTGGATCTTTCACTAACACTGTTAAATTAGCCTGATTGCAAGGCGGAATTTTCTCTGAACCATTAAATCTTGCTCTTTCAAATTTTTCGATAGTAAAATCATAATCACCTGCAGGTAATACAATATACTCATTTTCAACACTAATAGTGTCTTCCCATCCTAATTCATGACCTTGTTGATTGTTGTAATCCATAGTTATTTCCTCCTAAAATTCTCTTATTTGAGTTTCAATTATATTCAATACTTGTGACCATGCTCCTACTAAAACTCCATTAATGAAATTAATATCATAATTTTCAATTGGGGTTTCTGCTGGATAATAGCCCTTTAAAGCAACTGCTTTTTTTATCTCATCTTCAGTTACTAAATTTTGTTCCATAAGATCCAATAACGCTTTTGGAATTCTTTGATTAATTTGCGGTTTTATTTCCGGTTCAACTTCTTTAATAATTGATTCTAGCTCACTCCCTAACTGTTCTATTTTTCCAATACTTTTTTCAGCTGATGTATGTGATTGTTGTATTTGCTCTTTTTCTTCAAATAAGTGAGCAATACCTGAAAAATCTAATTGCATTTCTTCCGGCAAATTGTAACGATTTTTTGCGTCCCAGCACGGATGATGAGTTGTGTACATTACCCTCTCTTTTCCCTGTGCCTTATGTTTTTTTCCTTCTTTATCAACTGCAACTACATATGTTTTAAAATTAGCAAATAAAACCATATCTGCCCATTCTTTAGTAAGAGGTGCTGTTTTTGATGTGGTTTTTTTACCTAACTTTAATTCATATTTATCATATGCTCCCATTTCATTAGGTAATTCGAATTTTCTAATACAGGAATGTGCTGTCAATACAACATTTATATCAGCTATATCTACTACATCTTGTAAAAGATTTAAAAATCTTCCCCATTCTTCCTCTCCATATGTCCATCCATTTCCGTATCCAAAATCTTCAATCCCCTTTTTACCGTATGCTGAACATACACTCTCCATACATAATCTTTCAGCCCAGTCTGCTGTATCAATAATTAATGTTTTACATGGTCTAATATTCATAATCTCAATTATTTCATCGTTTAACATTTGCCATGAGGATGGTTTTGGATAACGTCTTACATTCATGTTTGCAGTAGACCCTTCTGTATCTATAAAAAGAGGATCTGGGAAATGTGCTGCAAATGTACTTTTACCTACACCTTCAACTCCATAAAAAACAACTTTCTTTGCTTTGTTTATTACCCCACTTGTTATTTCAAACATTAGAATTCACCTGCTTTCCATGTTAGTTTTATATCTGGATCTTTAACAATTTCAACTGCAGTAATTTCTGATTTATCTTTTACATATCCATCGTCAATAATAATGCTACATTCATCACCAGTAGAAACTCTTGTAGCAATAGCTTGCAGTCCTTCCTGTTCAAGCCATGTTCCAAATTCATTCATAGTTTCAATATCCATCTGCTCAAGTTTATCAATAAGGACAAAACCGCAATCAGGATTTAATTTGCGTACAATAGCTGTTGCAACTCTTAGTTGTTCGCTACCGCTCATACTATCCCATTTTTTACCATGATATGTTAGTTCGTTATCTTCAACGCTCAATCCTTCAAGTGGTAAATCTGCGCTTTTTAGTAGGTTAATTCGCTGTTCTCTTACTTTTTCAATTTCAAGAGTAAGCTGATCATATTGAGTAGCATATTCATTAGCGTCATCTTCAGCTTTTTCTTTATCCAAATTCGCTCTTACTTTTCGATTAGTTTCTTCAATATCTGCAAGATTTTTTTCAAGTTCTTCTGTAGACTGATCTATCAAATCCAATGCATCAGTTTTAGCAATAGTTAAATCACTTGTTGCCTTATTTAATTCAAGTTCTTTAGCTTGTAATTGTTTTTTTAATGCTGCTACTTCTTCGCTTAAAATCGATACACTATATTCAATTTGAGTTACTTTATCACGCTTGCGCTGATTCTCTCCATTCTTTGCTAATATTGCCTGCTGTTGATTAATTAGTTCCTGAGGTGAAATCAAATCTTTTGGAACACCTTCATAAAATACCTGCTCCTTAGCAAATTTTTTCTTTTGATCAGCGATACGTCCGATTGCCAAACGATTATTATATAATTCGTTTTCTTTATGATTTAAAATGGCCAACTGATCTCCTACACCAATTATTTTTAAAAGCGTATCCGCCTTTTCTTTATTCGATGCATCCATAAATTTTGGTAAATTTAATGCAAGTTCTTCAATAAATGTATCTAACAATTGTTGGCCAGCTTTATTGCCGTTAGGATCAGTTACTTTTAATGTGCTGTTTTTACCTTTTCTTTCAACAATCAAACCATTGCTAAGCTTGATATTAAGATTAGGCGGTATTGTTGATCCATCACGTTCAGCATTGCTTGGCTTAAATTTATTCCCTCCAAGAGCCCAGGCAATACTGTCCAATACAGATGTTTTACCTTGATTATTTCTACCGCCAATTACCGTTAATCCATTTGATGATGGTTCGATTTTCACTGCTTTAATACGTTTAACATTTTCTAATTCTAAACTGTTTATTTTAATTGACATTATTATTTTCCCCCTATGCTCTTGTAATACTTTTTACCTTCTTTGAAAGTTAAAATTTTAATAATTTTATTCTTTTTAATTAAATAAACTTTTACAGTCTCATCATTGACATTTGTTTCAATTTGACAACGTACATCTAAATCTATACGTTTTTGCTCAATAATTTCAAAGTATGCATCATTTAGATTTTTACTGAACATATTATGATTAAAATTATTTTTGCTCATCCGCTTGTTCCTCTTCTAATTTATTTAGCAACTTTTCAACAACCATTAATATATCTTCTTTTTTTAAATCTCTTTGATTATTATTGATTTCATAATTTAGCGTTTCAGCTACTTTTTTCACCTCTGAAATAACCGGTTCAAAAATCTTTAAGATATCTTCTTTTTTCAGCGTTGAAATTGATTTAATATAGTTAATCATTGATTCATCAATTTCGATACATGTTCTAACTCCCGATGGGTTGATTTCTATTTTTGAAGTAATAATTTCTTTATAGCCAACTTCTTCTGATAATTTAGCTAATTTTTTTAGTAACTCTTCCATGTCCTATCCTCCTAAAATTTTTCTTATTACTGCTTCTACAATGAATGTAGTTACAATCATAATTCCTAAAATTATCCAAAACTTTCGCTCATTCATGTTCCAAACCTCCGCATTAGCCAACTGTCAAGTTTTGAGGTATCTATCTTCCAAGTACTTGTTTTTCCAGGTGGCTTATATGCGGGAAATCCATGAATCTGTACATATTTATTTAGTTCGTAAACTGTAAATCCAAACGGCACTAGTTCCTTAATTGTCATATATCGTTTTGGATACTCCTTTTTTGATTCCATTTTGACTTCCTCCTTGATTTGTTTTATAATTTAATTGTTTTTGTTTTTCTTAGTCGACGTTGCCGCGTCGGCTTTTTTTTATGAAAGCATTATTGAAATAATTAATTTTATTTATATACTTTTCTCCTTTCCAATTTCAGAGCCAAATACTTGGTTTTGTTCATCGATTTCTCAAATCACATAATTTGATAATTTGTTATGATTTAATTGGTCGATGAATATAGATAAAAAATGTTCCATATTTATGGCACGTTAAATGTAAAAAAAATTAAATTCTTGTAAACTTTATTTTTTCAAAAGGAATGTTAACATATTTGGCCAACTTCAAAGCCTCATCAACATAAAATTTTGTTTCACCTTTTTCTTTATTAATATATGCATTTTCACTTATATTAAGATATTGTGCCATCTTTTTTTGAGAAATTTTTGCTAAGCGTCTAGCCTGCTCTACTGTATACTCTTCCATTTAAGCCTCCTTTCTTGTACCGTATTTGTGGCACATAAATAATATATCACTATTCCAAAGATATTGCAACATTTTTATGGCACATATTTTTTATTTATTGTTGTAATATACCATTTTTTTGGTATAATTATTTTAAAAGAAGGTGATATAATGGCAAAAATTGATATGATGCTTTATAAAGAAATAGGAAAAATTTTAAAACGAGAACGATTAAATAAAGAAATGAGTTTAGATCAACTTGTTGAAAGTATTAATAACATTAAAACAAAAAGTACATTAAAAAGATATGAAGATGGTAAATCACGTATTGATATGGATGTTTTACCTATTGTATGCAAAGCATTAAATATCAATTATGTTGATGTAATAAAAGAAGCTGAAAATGAAGTTGATTTTCATAATTCAAATAACTCATCACTTGGTGATTATGTGAAAAATGTTTCTTATCTAAAAGATAAACCAGAGTTATTAGAACTTTATGAAGATATAATTGCTAATGATCAATTGGTTTTATTATTTGACAAAGCAAAAAAACTAAGTCCTGAAGACTTAGAACAAGTATTAAAAATCATCGACACATTCAACAAAGAAACGAGATGATTATATGGATTTTGAAGACTTTTTAAGATTCTATGATATTAATCTTAATTATGTCGACATCCCCTCTTCGGTTAAAGGGTTTGCATATTACAATGGCTATTCTTATTTAGTCATAATAAATAAAAAATACAGTAAAGAACAAAATATAAAAACAACTGTTCATGAATTGATTCACATATTTAAAAACCATTTTTCCTATTCAAAAGAAGATGAAAATATATGTGAAAATGAAGTTGGAAAAATTGTTAATGATTTAACAAAAATATTTTTATAAATTGTTATTATTTGGGAGAGATGAAAATGAAAAATGACAATAAAACAAGAAAAAAATGGACTTTGTGGAAAGTCATAGGTGCGCTTTGTATTTTACCGCTGGTCATAATGTATTATATATTCAAATACATATATAAATTCTATAAATCAGAAAAATTCACAAAAAAGCAAAAAATCATTATAACTTGTGTTATATTTGCACTGATTTCTATTTATGGAATAATTAGTGAAGCAACAAAAGGACCTGAAATAGATAAAGTAACAGTTGAGAATATAGAGTTATATAAAGATAAATCTAAAAAAATTGAATTTAAAGTTTCCCCTAAAGATGCAAAAATAAAAGAAACATCTTTTAAAAATTATGATCATGCGATTATATCAGTTGAAGATAATAAAATAACAGGTCTTGAAGAAGGAAAAACAGAAGTTACTTGCAAGATAATTGATGAGCATTCTAATAAGATAAAAACTAATAAGTTTAAAGTAACAGTTAAACTAACAGATGAACAAATTGCAGAAAAAAATGCTAAACTTGCTGAAGAAGCTAAAAAAGATGAAGAAGAACTTCAAGAAAAAAGAAATACTATTTCTACTACTGAAGCAATTACAATCAAATCATACTGCAAAGATATAATCGACGGCATATTAAAAGCTCCTTCAACAGCCGAATATCCAGGAGGATGGCTTGATCAACTAGAAGGATGGAATATGTCTAAAAATAATAATCTGGTAACAGTATCTTCTTATGTCGATGCTGAAAATAGTTTTGGTGCAAAAATACGTTCCAAATTCATTGTTCAAATACAAATGCAAGATAACGGCGAAGGACAAGCTACTTATGTACAATTCGATGGAGAAGTAATAATGGGAAGTTATCAATAAAATAAATCAAAAGCAAAAGTATAAAAAAATCACTTTAAAAAGCAATTAATACAAATTTTTATAATATATATTATTTTAGTTATAAAAACATGGGGGAAAAATATGGATAAAATTTTAAAATATCTAGGTAATATTATTGGATACTTAATTATTTTTACAGGTATTGTTATTTTTAAAGAATATGGTTTATTACCAAGTATCTTATTGATATTGTCTGGTATTGTTATTACAACACATTTTTTAAAAATAAAAGAAAAATTTGAATTTAATATTAATAGAAAATATAGAATTATTCTATCTATTGTGCTGTTCATTATTGCAGCCTTAATTAGCCCAACACCAACAGATAATAGTAATTCAAACATAAACAAAAATACTAATCTAAATTCTAAAGAAAGTATTAAAGAAACCACTCAAAAAGATGCTGAAAAGCAATCAAATTTGAAAGTTCATTTTATAGATACAGGTAACTCAGATTGTACTTTTGTTGAGACCGATGATAAAAACTTACTAATTGATGCTGGGGATAATAATGATGAACAAAGAATTGTTAATTATCTAAATAATATTAATATATCAAAAATCGATTATTTGGTTAGTACTCATCCAGATGCTGATCATTCAGGTGGATTAGATGCCGTTGTAACAAATTTTGATATTGGTCAATCATACGTATCAAATGGTTCATCAGACAGTAAAACTTATAGAGATTTTATCTATTCATTATCATCAAAAGGACTTACACCTTCGGTTCCATTAGAAAATCAAGCAATTAATCTTGATAACAATACTACAATTAAATTTTTTAATACTGAATCAACTGGCGAAGGTAATGAATTATCATTAGTTACTCTCCTTGAATCAAATCAAACTAATATTTTATTTATGGGAGACGCAACAGAAAAAATTGAAAAGAATATTGTTAATCAATTACCAACAGATATAGACATATTAAAAGTTTCTCATCACGGAAGCAAATCGGCAACTAGTGATAAGTTTTTAAAATCGCTAAACATTAAATATGCAGTTATTGAATGCGGCAAAAATAATAAATATAATCATCCAGATAAAGAAGTTTTAGAACGCTTGGAAGATAAAAACATAAAAACATTTAGAACTGATATAAAAGGTAATATAACTTTTTCTTTAAAAAATAATAAGTTAAGTTATAAATTCACTGAAACTACTTCAAACAACGGATCTGCTCCTGTCACTAAAGATCCTAGTGATGAAATAAAAAAACAACAAGAAGAAGCAGCGAGACAAGCGCAAATCGCTGCAGAACAAGAAGCCCAACGTCAAACTCAAATTGCAGCAGAACAAGAGGCACGAAGACAAGCTGAAATTGAAGCACAAAGACAAGCACAAATCCAACAACAACAGCAAAACGAAACCACAGTATATATTGCTGGAAGTGGTGATGGTACAAAATACCATTCGAATCCTAATTGCAGTAATATGAAAAATCCTGTAGCAATATCTATAAGTGAAGCACAAAGCCGTGGTTACGGAGCATGTAAAAAATGCTACTAACAAAATTATATATAGTAAATTTTAAAATTTAAATACAAAAAACCACCCTACGCCAATAGGATGGTTTACGCAATGGTCCCCGTAGAGATACCATCGCTAACTTAAAAGTGATACGCCAATATCACTTAATATAAAAGACTCTCTCAAAAGTCCTTTTACGTACTCAATTTTACCACAAGAGCACGTCTAAGGCAAATAACAATTGAAAGGACGTGTTTTTATTATGGGAAAATATAAACAAAGAAAAGATGGAAGATATGTTACTACATTAACATTAGGTGAAAAAAAATATTATGTCTATGGTAAAACAATTAAAGAAGTTGATAAAAAAAGAGCAAATATGATAAATAACTATGAGTGCGGACTTTTATTAAAGAGTAAGGCTGCAATATTTAAAGATTATAAATGGGAATGGTTCAAGACAAAAGAACCACTGATCAGTGCTAAATCAGTACAAAGTTACAAGTCAATCTTAAACAATCATTTTGCAGAAATCAATTATAAAAAAATTGCTGATATAAAGAAAACTGATATTCAAAGATTAATCAACACACTTATTGATAAACCTAATACTGCAAATAAAGTATATATGACGCTGAATCAAATTTTAGAAAATGCTGTTGATGACGATATCATAAATAAAAATCCATGTCGACGTATAGTGAAACCAAAAATTGAAACTAAAAAACAAAAAAGAATTTTAACAGATGAAGAATTCTATTTAACTGAAGTTGCTGAGTTTACCGATCGTGAAAAAATGTTCGTAATTATGAGCAAGTACTGTGGTCTTAGACCTGAAGAAACAAGAGCATTAACAAAAGATGATTTTATAATAAATAATAATACCGGATACGTTATTATAAATAAAACCGTTGTATATACTTCTAATCAGCCTATCTTTCAAGCATTTACTAAAAATAGCAGCAGTATTCGTGAAGTGCCTCTATTCACTAATATTTTGCCGTTTGTCAGCTATTATCTTTCCAGTATACAAACATCCAAACTTTTCACAAACCTCACTGGTGGCGATAATTATATGACAAATCAAAGCTATAAATGGATGATTAAAAAAATAATTGATAAAATTAAGCTAAAAGCAATAGAACTTAACATTGATTTTAATCCTACTGGCTTTACTCCATATATCTTTAGACATACATATGCCACCCTTTTATATTACTCAGGAGTAAGGCTTAAAGATGCTGAATATTATATGGGCCATAGTGACAGTAAAATGCTGTCACAAGTATACATCCATCTTGATAAAAAACAGCTAAGAGAAAATAATATTATTGAAAATTTTGTTCAAAATAAATTAAAAAATAATCGAAACGATATGTTAAAACGACTACTCAGCAAAGAGTAGTTTTTTTGACAACTTTTTGACAACTTTTAATTAACTAAAATCCAACTAAATTCCAGTAAATCCAAGCAAGAATAATATCAAGTTTTAAGCAATAAAAAAGCCTAAACGCTAGTAAAACCTAGTGTTTAAGCCATATTTTCAATTGGTCTCCCCTCACGGTCTCGAACCGTGGACCCTCTGATTAAGAGTCAGATGCTCTACCAACTGAGCTAAGG
>JAGZCC010000132.1 GCA_018369555.1 Thomasclavelia spiroformis | reverse complement strand
AGTCTTGATAATTTTGATAAAGCATTATTGCATCCAGATCAAAATGATTTAAAAAATGCTAAAGACTACGCTTTAAATATTTTGAATCAATTAAAATAAATATAAAAAAGATTAAATATCATTGATTTATCAATAATGTTTAATCTTTATTTTTTTCCACTTTTTTATAATCTTATTTAATTACCAATTCCTGTTAATACTTTATTTTTTATACTCTCAATTTTTTTACAACACTCAACATGATTATTGTCAAGTAATCCTATACAATTAACATAACCTTCCAATATTTCTAATTTAAAATAATCTAATAAAAACTCTGGGAAGGCACTTAATATCATTACACATTCATAGTCATTTATATATTCGCTTAATTGTTTTTCAAAAATTGTTTGTGGTGTAATCTTTTTTATATATTCTTTTCTTGACAACTTCATTTGTAAATTAAATAAACAATATATTGAATTTACATATTTTTTTAATGCAAATTTCCAATCACTAATATCAAAATGATTTAAATTATCTCGTATAGTACATTTTGCAACAAGTGCCTTATATTGTCTACCAATATTAATTTTTGAAAAACATTCTCCAGCATCATTACAAATCTCCTGTACATTAAAATGCTTAATAGCTTCTATCATTGGATAACTTATATACATTTTTCCATTTTCAGTTTCATTATCAAAGGTTTCAAGCATTTTTTTCATGATTTCATTAGGATTACAATCACTAGGCAAATTATTATTATGACCATCATAATCAAAGAATAAATATATTTCAGAAAAGTCATCCTTATTCAAACTTCTAAAATCAATAGAATTTATTTGATCTACTCTTTTAGTATTCTGTTCACTGCTTAATTCCTTAACAAGTTCAATAACATCTGTTTCACCATCATCATCACATAACCTTTTCCAAATCGTATAGACATTAGTACAGGCAGGTAACATAATGGCCTCAATTTCAACTTTACTAAAAAATTTATTTTGTAAATTTCTTATCACCATTGGTTCAGCTTTAACACCTTCAATAATAAATGCAATTTTTGTTTTAATACTATTATTCATCAAAAGCACCGGCTTTATACATTTTTTGAAGATTATGAGCTTTCCTTAATTCTTTTTCAGTTAAATCACACATTGCTCTAATTCCATTATTTTGAAGAATAAATAGACAATCTGGTCTAAATACGTTATTATTCATTAAATTTGTATTATGAGAAGTGAATATAACTTGGGCATCTGTTTTATCAATAATTTCATTAACTACTTCTTGAGATAATTCATAATGATAATATGCATCAAATTCATCCATAAATATAAATGATGCACTACTTGCATTTATTAACCAGTAATAAAATAATGCTAATGCTCTTGTTCCAGCTGAAGCAACAGAATAAAAATTAGCCTCACCATTTCTATATTTAACAAATATTTGATTTTTACCATTAACTTCCCTTGAAAAAAGTTCACAACTGATATCAAGTCTATTTAAAAAATGTTGAAAGTCTTCTAATTTTTTTCTTTTTACAATTGCATCAGATATCGATTCACTTCCAACTGTATATCCAATATATCGATTATAATCAAGCGAATAAAATAGTAGCATATTATCAACAAATTCGATAAACTTTCTAAAAATATTATTAGTTTCATCATTTTTTAAAACCGAATTATTATTAATATATTTTACAAACGATAATTTATTATTATCAATGATAATATTTAAATTTTCTGTTCCTTTTAAAGTACAAAATCCTTTATTATTTAGATAATCATATTCAATAACAGTATTACCATCAATTATCAAAGTTTCCTCATACAATTCTTCAGGATCAAGTTTTGAATATTTATAATTCACTTTTTTCCCATCAAACTGAAACAAATAATTAAAAGATACTTTTTTTATTTCAGAATTTAAATTACTATATGGATATATTTCGCTTAAATTTTTCTGTTTATCAGTTAAATGATTTACAATATCAAATATTGCATATCCAATATTCGATTTTCCTGCAGCATTTTTTCCGAAAATTACTCCACTACGAACAATTCCATCTTTAATTAGATTTTCTTTAAACTCATATCCTTTTGTTTTTGATAAATCCAATATCATTTTATTTTCAAAATTTTTAAAATTTTCAATTTCAAACCTTACTAACATAATCAACACCTTCTCTTTTCTAAATAATAACGTGTTTATTTTTATTTTTCAATAATATCCGTAAAAAAATTACGGTAAGCTTATAATATTTATTAATCCTTGGCTATACAAATTAATTTCAAAACAGTATCATTATACTATTTTATTTTTTTATACAATTCAATTATACAACTATTCATACAAATAAAGTGTAAAAAATTGTCTTACTTATATATTTGATAAAATTTCTTTATTGATTTAATACCATCAATAATAGATGTTTATCTAAAATACTTAGCTACTCCAGATTTCAAACCAATAAATGAAGATAAGAACTTAAAAGTTAGTCTTGATAATTTTGATAAAGCATTATTGCATCCAGATCAAAATGATTTAAAAAATGCTAAAGACTACGCTTTAAAT
>JAGZCC010000031.1 GCA_018369555.1 Thomasclavelia spiroformis | reverse complement strand
TACCACAGTGAGAAATGCGTTGGTTGAAAGTGCACAAGCATTAGTAAAAGGAACACCCGGTATAAAAAGTAAAGCGGTGAAAGCAAGACAAAAAGGACAGTTAATGAAAAATCCTGCTTTTAATATTAGTTATAAGCTAATAAATTGAAAATTGGCAGAATAAATTAATATATTTTTGGATAATGGTTATGTTATAATAAGGCTGATAAAAATGCTTAGGAAGGGAAAGAAGATAATGAAGCGTATAAGTACAGGTATAGAAAATTTTAAAGAATTACTGGATAATAATTATTATTACGTAGATAAAACAAAACTGATTGAAGATGTATTAAGTGATAAGGTTACGCTTTATACAAGACCAAGAAGATTTGGAAAAACATTAAATATGAGTATGCTTTATTATTTCTTTTCAAATAAAGAAAAAGAGAATGCATATCTATTTGATGGATTATATATTTCAAAACAACAGGAAGCAAAAAGTTATCAGAACCAATATCCTGTTATCTTTTTAAGTTTAAAAGATATGCAGTCTTTGAATATGGAAGAACAAGAAAAGAAATTTGCAGGAATAATCAGTAAAATTGTTATTGATAATATTGAATTATTGGATAGTGAAGAAGTTGATAATTCTTATAAAGAAAGACTTAATGATCTACGTTTTTTAAAGGCAAATAAAGTAACATTGGAAGGATCTTTATATTTATTGGCACAAGCGATGAAACAATTTTATAAAGCTAATACCATAATCTTAATAGATGAATACGATGTTCCTTTACAAAGTGCTTATAATAATAGCTATTATGATGAAATGGTAGATTTTTTAAGAAGTATGTTTTCATCAACGTTGAAAACAAATAATGCATTAGAAAGAGGTATTCTTACAGGATGTTTAAGAATATCAAAAGAAAGCATCTTTACAGGATTAAATAATTTTACAGTAAGAAATATTACTGATAAAGAAGCATCTGACTGCTTTGGTTTTACACAAAAAGAAATAGATGATTTATTAAAGTATTATGATTTAATAGAGAAACGTCAGGAGATCAAAGACTGGTATGATGGCTATCTGTTTGGTAAAACAGAAATCTATAATCCATGGAGTGTTTTGAATTATATTAAAAAGCTTTTATCAGATAATCAATTTTTAGCTATATCATTCTGGGCAAATACAAGCAGTAATGAATTAGTAAGATTATATATAGAAAATTCAACATTGAAAATGAAAGAAGAATTTGAACAACTGATTAATGGAAAAAGTATTATCAAGAAGATAGTTCCAGAATTAACATATCGCGAAATGAATTTTAAAAATGTCAAAGATATGAATGATAATGTTTATAGTTTTCTATTATTTACCGGCTATTTAAAAATTAAAAACAAGGTGTATGATCAAGATGGTCAAGCAATACGTAATACATATGAACTTGTTATCCCAAATAAAGAAGTTAAATATATCTATGAAGATATCTTTATGAACTGGTTTGAAAGCTATCAAAAAGAAAGAAGAGATGATTTTATAGATTTATTGCTTGTAAAAAAAGAAAAAGAAGCTCAGAAAGTATTAAATCAAGTGTTAAAAAACAGTATCAGTTATTTTGATAATTATGAAAACTTTTATCATGGCTTTCTAGTAGGATTTTTAAATGCCGATGGCTATACAGTTAAATCAAATAGAGAAAGCGGAGAAGGAAGATTTGATATAGCAGTATTACCAATGTATATTGATGATCAGGCAATTATAATAGAATGTAAACATTCTAAAAACATTAAGGAATTAAGAAAAGACAGTGCTAAAGCAAGTCAACAGATCGTTGATCAAAAATATATCGAAGGACTGCAAGAAGAAGGATATGAAAATGTAATTGGATATGGAATATCCTTTTACAAGAAACAATGTATTATTACAAAAGCAGGATAAAGGGAAAAATCCTGCTTTTAATATTAGTTATAAGTTAATAAATTTATGGAGGAAATGAAATATGTGGATATGTTCTAAATGTAAAAGAGAATTTAAAAGAGTAAATCAAAGTCATTATTGTGGCAAAGCTCCTAAAACAGTACTAGAGTATATAGATTTACAACCCATGGAAACACGCACGCATTTAACAGAAATGATGACTGTATTGAAAAATTGTGTTCAGGGAGTAAATGAACATATACTATGGAGTATGCCATACTATGAAAAAGAAGGAAGATCCATCTCATTTTCTGCTTGTAAAAAACACATTAGTTTTTATGTAGAGGCTGAAGTTATTGAAAAGTTTGCATTGGAGTTAAATGAATTTGTTACTAAGAAAAATGCAATATATTTTCCTTATGATAGAGCATTACCTACAAAATTAATTGAAGATATTGCAAAATGGTGTTTAAGCTGATTTGATAAAATTTTACAAACAAAAACGGATTTACAGGTTTTAATAATAATCAAATTCCTAATAGAAAACTTAATATAATTACATGAAATTATAAAATACTACTTAGTAAATTTTAATTTATAGTATTGTTAATTAATGAATATCAAATAAATTTTATTAAAAATTATAATAATAGAAATTGGGTTAAAATATGAATAAATATGTAGAATTAAGCAAAGAAATATCATATGCTCTTCGTCATTCACCATGGAAGTATAAATTAGAAATGGATCAAGAGGGCTGGGTGTTAGTCGATCAATTACTAGATGCATTGCATCAAGATAAAAGATGGAAAGATATTACTATTGATGATTTATATATATTGATTGAAAAGTCAAAAAAGAAAAGATTTGAAATTAACGATAATAAAATAAGAGCTTGTTATGGTCATACAATTCCAATGAAAATAATTAAACAAGAACAAGTTCCACCGGATATTTTATATCATGGTACAGCTAAAAAGTTTTTAGCTTCGATTAAAGAAAAAGGGTTATTACCACAAAAACGGCAATATGTTCATTTATCTTTAGACGTTACTATGGCATATAACGTTGCAATAAGGCACGATAAAGATGTATGTATATTACAAATCGATACTAAACAAGCGATGTTAGATGGGGTAAAGTTTTATTATGGAAATGAGGATGTTTGGTTAGCTGATAAAATCCCAAGTAAATATATAAAGATTAATGAATAATTATTAAAATGATACTATAATATAAATATAAACGCTATCATTAAATGAAAGAGAGGTGAAAAAGTTAGTTCAAGTAAAAGATAATAAAAATTAAAGAAAGGGGAAGATAGTCGTGCAAAGGAAAATAAAAAAGAATTTTGTGAAGATATTTGGTGTAATTTTATCATTGATGATGATTGTAGCAATAATGCCAAATGTATCAGCAGCTATACCAGTTGATAATACATTAATTATTAATGATGGTAGTGTTGGTAATGAAAATGAGTTACATAAATTTTATTTTTCTGGAGATTGGACATTTGGTAATAATGGCGCTTGTTATAATGGGGATGAACATTATATTTTTGAAAGACAAATTGATGATTCAACATATATTTCAATTGCTTTTGAAGGAACAGGAATTGAATTATATGCATCTTTAAAAGATAAACATGGAATGTTAGATGTTTATCTTGATGATACAAAAGTTGGAACTATTGATCAGTATCGAAGTACGATAATGGATCAAGAAAAAAATGTATTCGATTGATGGATTAGAATATGGAAGACATATAATTAAACTTGTTCCAACAGGTCAAAAAAATGAACTAAGTAAATCAGCTGATGTTCAAATTGATTATGCAAAAGTACTAGGATATGTTGATAGCGGTGAAATTGAAGTACCAAAATATACTGAAGTTGAGGATTCACATACAACTAGTAGCAATGAATTGTTTAAGATTCAGTATATTGGAAATTGGATAGGAGAAACAGGATACAGTCAATTCCATAACAGTGATGATCATTATAGTGACGATGGAGGATCATTTAAAATGGATTTTATCGGTGAAGGAATTGAAATTTGGGCTTCAACTGCTTATAATCATGGTAATTATGATGTTTATATCGATGGTCAATTAGTCGGTGAAGCTCTCGCTAATACTGATTCTCGAAAAGAACAGCAAAAAATCTTTGAAAAATTGGATTTAGTAAATGGAAAACATACAATTGAAGTAAAATTACAAGAAGCTAGTAGTGGTAAATCGATTCAAGTAGATTATCTCAAGGTATATCATGATGAATTAAATCCACTAGATATTAATTTATTAGATACTGATATAACATTAGAAACTGGTGAAAGTGCAAAAATTGAATATGAATTATATCCAATTAATGCCAGCAATAAAAATGTTAAATGGATAAGTAGTGATGAATCAATTGTAAAAGTTGATGGAAATATCGTCACTGCTATTGCTGATCATGAAGCTAGCGCTAAAGTTACCGTAACTATTGAAGGAACTGATATTAGTAAATCTGTAAATATTCATGTAGTTCCAGATACTAATGTATTAAATGCATTTGTTGCTTCACCCGAAAAATTGGATGCAGTTGATGATTATGATAGCTTGAAATATGGTTATGGTAGATCATATCATGATGTCGCATGGAAAGGTGATATTTTAAATTCAAAAATAATCATTACAACTAAAGAAAATGTTATTCATAATGCTAAAATAACAGCTAGTGATTTTGTAAGTAACGATGCTTCAATTATTGCTTGCAATCTTGATATTCGTTGGATAAAAGATATTTATATTAAAACTGGCTGGGGTGGTAGTGGCGCAGGTAAGTATTTCCCAGATTGTATTTATCAAGGTGGTAGTGTAGATATTGAAAAAAATACAGTTAAATCATCTTGGATTAATATTAATATTCCTAAAGATGCTAAAGCGGGAACATATCGTGGAACATTAACATTAACTGCTGATGAATTGACAACACCAATTGAATTTGATTATGAATTTGAAGTTCTTGATCTAGTTCAGCCAACAAGCAGTGAAGTTGGAACGAAAATTGAACTTTGGCAATATCCATTTGCTACTGCTGAATATTATGGTTTAAGTGAAGAACAATATTTTACAGAAGAACATTTTAAATACTTAGATCAAAATATTGAAGCTTATAAGCAAACAGGAGGAACAGCTGTAACTGCTACAATTGTTGAAGAAGCATGGAATCATCAATCATATTATGGTAATCCTTCAATGATTAAATGGACAAAGAAAGCAGATGGTTCATTTACATTTGATTATACTTGGTATGATAAATGGATTCAAAGATGGATCAATCATGGTGTCTTAGTTCCAGAAAAAGGAATTGGAGAAATTCAATGTTATAGTATTGTTCCATGGGGAAATGTTTTAACATACATGGATGAAGCAACTGGTGAAACAATAAAACAAGCATACACACCTGGAAGTGAAGAATGGAATACAATTTGGCGTACTTTCCTTGAAGATTTCATGAAACATACTGAAGCAAAAGGTTGGATAGATATTACTTATATTTCAATGGATGAAAGAGGTTTAAGTGAGTTAGAACCAGCTGTTGATTTAATCAAATCAGTTAAAGATAGTAGTGGTAAAACATTTAAAATCTTTTCAGCATTTAATTATCAAAGTCAATCAAATTATGAATTTACAGATAAAATAGATGATGTTTCAGTTGGTTTAACTGTTATCAATCATACAAGTGGTGAATTTGAAAAAGCAATGGCAAACTTACAAACAGTAAAGGCACCAGTAAGTGTAAAAACAGGTGATGAAAGCTTAGCTGGAATGTTTGCAGGAATTACTTTATTAAGTATTGCTGGGTATGTAGGATTAAGAAGAAAATTTAAATAGTATAGATGAAGAATTAATTTTTATTATAGATTAACAAAAAAAGGAAGGTTTAATTTATTGAGTATATCAATAAAATTAATTCTTCCTTTTTGTACGAGAAAACTTATAATTTTATTTAATGAATTGTTTAAATAATTGATCAAATTCAGGATAATTCTTTTTTAAACTGATTGGTTTTCCTTCTTTGTTGATAAAACAATGTTTAGATGTTCCGGTAGTACATAAAATCCCATCTTGATTATATATTTCATAACTGCAAGTAAAACGAACACCGCTATATTTATCGAATGATATATGAATTGTTGCAATATCATCAAAATACATCATATTTAAATATTTACAGCTTATCTCTAATACTGGTGAAATAATTCCCTTTTTTTCCATTGTTTTATAAGTTAAACCAATTTGGTTCATAAAATCAATTCGTGCTTCTTCAAACCAACGAATATAATTGGAGTGATGAATAATTCCCATTTGATCGGTTTCATAATATTTTGCAATATGCTGATATGGTTTAATGTTCATAGCTATTCTCCTAAAATAAAAATTTCGCCTTGATGATAAATTTTAATAATATTATTATAACGACATAGTGGTTCATTATCTATAGATTCAAGCATTTTTTTAGGATTATTAGTAAAATGCATTGGTAGAACATATTTTGTTTTAATATAATGTAAAATATAATCAAGCCCCCAATGCATAGTTTCTTCAAGACGAGGATCTAAAGGAACCATCATTAAATCGAAGCTCAGATCTTTAATTTTACTAATTTCATTTTTAAAAGTATTTGCTTGATAGTTATTATCACTATCTGGTTCACCAATCCAATGCCACCAATGTAAATCACCGGCATGATAAATGCGTTTATTTTCTACTTCAACGATGAAGGCTACACCTTCATCGCTAGATAATAGTGTATGAACATTTAAATCATCAATATAATAATGTTTATTAGGTAAAACTTTTATTCCTTTGTTATTTATTTCATGATCGATAAGATAAGTAATATTTGGATGATTTAAATTATATATTGTAGGATTGTAGTGGTCGTGATGGTTATGTGATACAAAAACATATAGCGGTTTAGAAGGGTTTAGAGTTGGAATAGTTCCTTGATAATAGTCAAATAATAAAATATGATTTTTAAGTTCAACAAGAAATCCGCTGTTGTATAAATATGTAACTTTCATATGTCCTCTATAAATAAAAGGGAGAATTATTCTCCCTCATCGTAGTTTGCCACATTATGATATATTTGATCAACATCATCACAATCATTTAAATTATTCATTAAGCGTTCAAATAATTCCATATCTTCACCTTCAAGTTCTACGGTATCTTGAGGTAGTGTTTGAATTTCGTCGATATCAAAATCAACATCTGCTTTAATTCCTTCAATAGCTTCTTTGATTTTATTGAAATCTGTTGGTTCACCAATAATTTTAATTGAACCATCTTCTTCACTAATAATATCACGAGCATCGATTTCAGCCATTACTAAAGCATCTAATACAGCTTCTTCATCTAATCCTTTAAAACTTACAACACTTATAACATCGTATAAATAAGAAACAGAACCTTCGTTTCCTAATTTAGCTTTAGATTTAGTAAATGCAGGACGTACTTGAGAAATTGTACGATTAATATTATCAGTTAAGCATTTAACGATAATAGTAGCTCCACCATTAGCATATCCTTCAAATACTTTTTCTTCATAATCTTCAGTAACTCCGCTTTTTACTTTATCAATAGCTCTTTTAATAACATCAGCAGGTACTTGTTCTTTTTTGGCTTTGTCAATTAATCTTCTTAAAGCTAAGTTTCCATCTGGTTCTGGTCCCCCAGCTTTAGCTGCTAAATATATTTCTTTACCATAACGAGAATATAATTTAGTTTTTTTAGCAGCGGTTTTAGCCATGGCAACTTTACGCACTTCATGTGCTCTACCCATAAAATAATTCCTCCTTAAAATGATAAATTCCATTAAATTATACACTTATCATCTAACATTATCAAGTCTTCATTTTATTAGTTCTTTTGTTTTGAAAGCATCTAATATTATGCTATAATATTAAACAATATATAAGAGGAGATAGTTAATGGAAACAACAGTAATTATAGGAGCAGGGGCTAGCGGTTTGATTTGTGGCCATGAATTAGCAAAAAATCATCATAATGTTATTATTTTAGAGCAATCAAATAAATCAGGTAGAAAGATATTAGCGAGTGGAAATGGTCGTTGTAATCTTTCTAATACTAACTTAGATATGTATTTTTATAATACCAACGATAAAAGAATTGAAAAAATTATTCATAATTTTGATGCTCAAAGATATTTTAATGAAATAGGTGTTTTAACAAGACAAGTAGGAACGTTATTATATCCACGGACTAATCAAAGTTTGACAATTAAAAATGCATTAATGAATAATTTTGATCAAGTTGCTTTAATTGAAGAGTGTAAAGCTTTGAAGATAATAAAAAATGAACATGGTTATTTGATAGAAACAACAAAAGGAAAGTATGAGTGTGATAATGTTGTTATTGCTACCGGATCACCGGCATCGTTATTATCTGGAGAAAATAGTTATGATTTGGTTAAGATACTTGATTTAAAAGTAACAAAGTTGTATCCTAGTTTAGTCCAATTAAAAACTAAACCATCTTATCCAAAATTAAAAGGGGTACGAGTAAAATGTAAAGCTAATTTATTGATTAATGATTGTTTAATTGAAAGCCAAGAGGGTGAAGTTTTATTTAGTGATCAAGGCTTGTCAGGTATTTGTATTATGCAATTATCAAGATTACTTTCAAGATATGATGGTAAAAAAGAAATTAGTTTAGATTTATTACCGGAATATGACGATAAACAAGTTAAAATTTTATTAAATGAACGTAAGGAGAAATATGGTAATTATTATTTAGAAGGCATATTTAATGATAAATTGGCTAAAGTATTAGAACTTGTAACAGATTTAAAAGATATGCGTTTTAAGATTACAGGAACATTTGATTATCGTAAAGCTCAGGTAATTAGTGGTGGTGTTAGTTTAGATGAAGTTGATGAGAATTTAGAGTGTGTAAAATATCCAGGCATTTATATTGCTGGGGAAGTGTTGGATGTAGATGGTGATTGTGGAGGTTATAATTTACATTTTGCTTTTGCTTCAGGATATCACATTGCTAAAACAATAAGTAAGGGAAGATAATATGATTAGAATTAATAATGTAAAAGTTTCACTAGATACAGTGGATTATCGACAAGTTATTTCACAACAGTTAAATATTTCTAAAAATAAAATTAAGGATGTTAAGTTGGTTAAACAGGCAGTTGATGCTAGAAGAAAAAATAAAATTCATTTTGTATGTAGCTTTGATTTTAATATAGATAATGAAGAAATGATGATTAAAAGATATCCTAAATTACAATTGACTAAAGTAAAATCATATCATTATCCTGTAATGAAAGCTAATGATGAACATATTGTAGTGGTAGGAAGTGGTCCGGCAGGTCTTTTTTGTGCTTATAATTTAGCTAGGGCTCATCAAAGAGTTACTTTGATTGAAAGAGGAAAAGAAGTTGATAAAAGAAAAGAGGATATTGATAACTTTTTTAAAACTGGTAAATTGCTTGTAAATAGTAATGTCCAATTTGGTGAAGGTGGTGCCGGAACATTTAGTGATGGTAAATTAACTACAGGTGTTAAAGATAAAAGAAAGCAGTTTATTTTAGAAACATTTGTCCAACATGGTGCTAATGAGGATATTTTATATATGAATAAGCCTCATGTTGGAACTGATTATTTAATTAATGTTGTTAAAAGTATGCGAGAAAAGATAATTGAAAATGGTGGAGAGGTATTATTTGAAAGCCAATTGGTAGATGTTGGAATTGAAAATAATCAATTAGTAAATATTCAAATTAATCAAAATGGTAAAATTAAAACAATGCAGCCAGATAAATTAGTTTTAGCAATTGGTCATAGTGCTCGTGATACATATGAAATGCTTTACCAAAGAGGTTTAAAAATGGAGGCTAAACCATTTGCAGTTGGCTTAAGAATCGAGCATTTACAATCATTTATTAATGAACAGCAGTATGGAAAATATGCTAACCATCCTCGCCTAAAAGCAGCTGATTATAAATTAGCAGTTAAAAGCAGTAATGGGCGTGGGGTCTATACATTTTGTATGTGTCCTGGGGGACGAGTTATTAATTCAAGTAGTGAATTAGGTGGGATTGTAGTTAATGGAATGAGTAATCAAGCACGTGATGATATAAATGCTAATAGTGCTATTTTAGTAACCGTAGGAATTGAAGATTTTAAAGATGACCATCCGCTATCAGGTGTTGTTTATCAACGTGAACTAGAACATAAAGCGTTTGAATTAGGTGGTAAAAATTATTTTGTACCAGTAATGAAAGTAGAAGAATATTTAGGAAGTGAAGTAGGTGATACAAGTATCGAATGCAGTGTTTTACCAGGAATAAAGCAGGCAGATTTAAATGAATTATTTAGTGATGAAGTTAATCAGGCTTTAAAAGAAGGTTTAGTGTTAATGAATCAAAAGATTTCAGGTTTTACAAGTAATGCAATGCTTTTAGGTGTAGAATCTCGAAGTTCATCACCAGTTAAATTTAAGCGAGATGAAAATTATCAAAGTAATATTAAAGGTATTTATCCAATTGGTGAGGGAGCAGGCTATGCTGGAGGAATTATGTCGAGTGCTTTGGATGGATTAAAATGTAGTGAATTAATTTTAAAAGGGGGAGAATAAGTAATGTCGATTATTGAAATTGCTTTGATTGGTATTGCTCTTGCAATGGATGCTTTTGCGGTATCTATTTGTAAAGGACTAGCAATGAGTAAAATGAGTTATAAAAAAGCTATTATTATTGCTTTGTTCTTTGGTGTTTTTCAGGCGTTAATGCCATTACTTGGTTATTTTTTAGGCAATGCCTTTGCAAATTCAATTGCTGCAATTGATCATTGGATTGCTTTTATATTATTAGGATTAATTGGGATCAATATGATTAAAGAAGCACTTGATGATGAAGTTGAGTGTGTTGATGATACTTTACGAATTAGTGATTTAGTCATGTTATCAATTGCGACTAGTATCGATGCTTTAGCAGTGGGGATTACTTTTGCATTTTTTAAAGTTTCAATTTTGTCAGCAATTTTAATTGTTGGAATTATTACATTTATTCTTTGTGTAATTGGAGTCAAAATAGGCAATGTATTTGGAGAAAAATATAAAAGTAAGGCAGAAATTATTGGTGGTATTATTTTAATTTTGATTGGATTTAAAATTTTGATTGAACATTTGTTTTTTTAGAAAGGTAATATAGGGATATGAAGGTTGAAATATTAAAAAAGACCAAAGAGCGTCATTCGATGCGTCCAACAAGACAAATTGCTCTAAGTTTTTTTATGGTTATTTTGATTGGTTCAATTTTATTAACTTTACCGATTAGTAATAATGGTGATGCTACATCATATTTAAATAATTTATTTATTGCAACATCGGCTACGTGTGTTACAGGACTTGTTCCTGTAGTGCCAGTGGAACAATATAATTTATTTGGGCAATTAGTTATTATAATGTTAATTCAAATTGGGGGACTGGGTTTTTTAACATTTTTAAATTTATTGTTAGTTATGATAAGAAAGAAAATTTCATTAACTAATAAACTAGTTATGCAAGAAGCGTTAAATCAATCGTCATTAAACGAGATTCCAAAATTTCTAAAAAATGTTATAAAATATACTTTTTTAGTTGAAGGAATTGGCGCAATTTTTTTGGCTTTAGTATTTATTCCTGATTATGGAGTGGTAAAAGGCATTTATTTTTCAATCTTTCATTCTATTTCAGCATTTTGTAATGCTGGATTTGATGTGATTGGTAATAATTCTTTAATCAGTTATCAAACTAATGTAATTATTAATCTGGTTATTCCTAGTTTGATTATAATGGGAGGACTTGGTTTTGTAGTTTGGTTTGATGTTGCTAAAGTGATGAAAAAGGAGTTTAAGAAAGTTTCTAAGTTTAGTTTTAAACATTTATTTACTAGTTTTAGTTTACATACTAAAATTGTATTAATTATGACAGTAATATTATTAATAGTGGGAATGGTTATATTTTATTTGTGTGAAGTAAATAATCCTGCGACACTTGGTGGATTAGGGTTATTTGATCGACTTCAAGTTTCTTTTTTTCAATCGGCAACTTTACGTACTGCTGGCTTTGCTTCGATAGATATTGCTGCGTTGCATCCAAGTACAAAGTTTATGATGTGTATCTTAATGTTTATTGGCGGAGCCCCAGCAGGAACGGCAGGAGGAATCAAAACAGTTACTTTTGCTGTTAGTATTTTAATGGTTTATAACATTTATCATGGACGAAAAGAAGTAACTGTATTTTCAAGAAGGATTCCAAAACGATTGGTTGTTCGTTCGTTTGCGATTATTACAATGGCAATTTCTTTAGTTTTTATGGGAATATTTATTTTAAGTATTAGTGAAAATGCTCCGTTTATTGATATTGTATTTGAAGTTGTTTCTGCATTTGCAACTGTTGGGTTAAGTGCTTCACTTACTCCAGTACTTTCAATTGTTGGTAAAATAGTACTTATTATTTTAATGTATATTGGTAGAATTGGACCAATTACTTTAATTATTTCTTTTGCAAGAAAGTCTCATATAAATGCTAGTAAAAAAGAAGTTAGGTATACTGATGGGCATATTTTGCTTGGATAATAAAAGTGTTATAATAAAAGCTATGGAGGTTATATATGAAAAATAAACAATATGCAGTATTAGGGCTAGGAGTATTTGGGTCTACGGTAGCAACAACTTTAGCTAAATATGATTGTGAAGTAATTGCAATTGATAAAGATGAATCATGCGTTGAAAGAATTGCAGACGAAGTAACTAAAGCTATTGTTGGAGATACTACAGATATTGAACAATTAAAGGCATTGGGGCTTGAGGATATTGATGTTGCGATTATTGCGATTGGAACTCATTTAGAGGAAGCTGTTTTGACTACCATGAATGTTAAGGATTTAGGAGTTCCATATGTAATTGCTAAAGCCAAAAATAAACAATTTTCTAAAATATTAGAAAAAGTTGGAGCTAATAAAGTAGTTAGAGCCGAAAAGGAGATGGGATTTAGAGTTGCTAAATCTTTGCTTAGAAAGAGTATTGTTGATTTAGTAGAATTAGATGATGATTATTCTTTAGTTGAAATAAATGCTCCAAATGATTGGATTGGTAAAAACTTGCAGTATTTAAATATTCGAAAAGTTTATCATATGAATATAATTGGAGTAAAAGATTTTAATGATCAAATGTCATTGAATATTGGAGCAAATTATGTTGTTCAAAAAGGAGATCGTTTCTTTGTCATCGGTAGAACAATTGAATTGGAAAAATTTGATCAAAACAGTTATTAATAATCCAATTGGTTTTTTATAAAAATATTGGTATTATCTTTAAAAAAAACATAGTATAATATAATTATAAAATACGTGTAAAATAGTTTTAATGTTTTAAACATTAAATGAACTACAAAAAGGAGAGTATAGATATGAAACTAATAATTGCAATTGTAAATTCTGATGATAGTGCTTCGGTCCAAGAAGGGCTTACAGAAGGAGGATATTTTGTTACAAAATTATCTACTACAGGTGGATTTTTAAAAAAAGGAAATACGACTTTTTTGATTGGAACAAATGATGATAAAGTAGATGACTGTATCTCTGTAATTAAAGCTAAAGCAAAAAAAAGAGTGGAAAAAGAACCTACAATTCCTCCAACGGAAATGGATGAGTTTTTTACACCAATTATGGTAGATGTACTTGTTGGAGGCGCAACAGTATTTGTATTAAATATTGATCAATTTGAAAAATTTTAAAAAGAAGTGGCTAAGCTACTTCTTTTAGCATATAATGTTTTAAGGTGATGGTAATGGAGTATAGATTAATAAATGAAAAAGAAAAATTTAATAATGATTTAATTAATAAAGAAGATATTGACAGTAGTTTATTTACATATGTTTGTTGCAATGAAAATAAAATTGTTGGGATTATTTGTGTAAGCAATGATAACTATATAAAAATTTATGTTGAAAATGATTATCGTAATCAGGGGATTGCAAGAAATTTAATAAAAATTATTGATAAATTAGTAATGAGTGATTTGTTTGTTTTGGCTAATAGTAGGACGATTGATTTTTTTAAACATTTAGGTTTTAAGTTATTAGATGATTATAAAATGGTAAAAACAAAAGTAATTAAGCAACGTTTTAATAGTTATGATGAAGTTGTGGAGTTTATCAATAGTCAAAAAAATCGAGTATATAGTTTAGATAATTTTAAACGTTATATGCATGATCTTGGCAATCCGCAACTAAAATTAAATTGTGTTCATATTGGTGGAACTAATGGCAAAGGATCAACTACAAATTATATCAAAGAAGTATTAAAAAATGCTGGTTATCGGATTGCAACCTTTACTTCTCCGGCTTTATATTCTAGATTAGATATAATTAGAATTAATGATCAGTTTATTGATGAACAAACCATGGTCAATTATGCTAATTATTATGTTGACTTATGGCTTGATTATGAGATTTCAATGTTTGAAATTGAAGTATTTATTGCAATTATGTACTTTATTAATCAAAATGTTGATTTGGCAATCTTTGAAGTTGGACTTGGAGGAACGCTAGATGCTACTAATATTATTATGCCTAAATTAGCAATAAATACAAATATTGGTCTAGATCATATTGATTATTTAGGGGATACTTACCAAAGTATTGCTTTAAATAAAGCAGGAATTGTAAAAGATGGAATTGATTATTTAACGGGTGAAACAAAAAAAGAGTGTTTAGATGTATTTAAAGAAGTATGTAATAAGCATCATAGTAAATTATTAACTTTAAAACCAATTACTAATATTATCGATGGGAGTAATGTTAGTTATCGTTATCGAGATTTGGACATTGTTTTAAATACACCAGCTTTATATCAGGCAAATAATAGTGCTTTAGCAATTGAAGCTTTATTGTATTTAAAAGATCATCAAATTGTAACTTTTAGTAAAAGTGATTTATTGACAGGAGTATATAATGCAATTTGGAAAGGACGTTTTGAAATAGTAAATAAAGTACCATTAATTATTATTGATGGAGCACACAATAAAGAGGGAATTGATGCGTTTTATGAATGTGCTAAAAAATATGATAATGTTAAAATAATTTTTAGTGCACTTCGTGACAAAGATCATAAACATATGTTAGAAAAATTATTAGAATTAACGGATGATATAACTATTTGTGAATTTGAACATGTTCGTTCTAGTGATGCTAAAACATTAGCCAATGGTTTTAATGTCAAAATTCAACCGGATTATAAAAAAGCAATTGATGATGCTTTTAATCATCATGGAACTGTTTTTATTACAGGGTCATTATATTTTATTGCTAAAGCTAGAGCGTATATTATAGATAAAAATTTTAAATAACTTGAAACCCCTTTGTATTTGTAGTATTATCTCGATTGTATACACTTGTATATAATTTAAAAAAAGGAGGAGTCTACTTTTAAGTAGCAATCGTGTGTACGGTCATTGATCGGAATTAACGCCTGTGGACTAGAAATGAGGATGAAGCAGGAAATGGTTGTAAATAAGTAGCAATCAAGTTATGATTCAAATTATTTGCGGAGTTTTATTAGCCTTAATTGGTATTTTTGTATTTTGGAAATATCCAATTAAAAGTGATACTAAATCACTTACTTTAGCTGCATTATTGGTTATTCTTGCAGTAGTTTTAAAAAGGTTATCAATTATGATACCATTATTTGGATTTGAAAGTTTAAAAATCTCAGTAGAAGTTATTCCAATGTTATTAGCTGGGGTACTTTTAGAGCCAAGTTATTGTTTTATTATTGGTTTAGCAGTTGATTGGGTGGGATTGATTATCGCACCAACTTCATTTCCGTTTTTAGGATTTACGTTAAGTGCTGTATTACAAACTTTAATACCATCAATTATCGTAAGAAATATTAAAGATGATTATTCAAAATACTTAGAAAAGGTAATTAAAGTTATTTTGGTGATTTTAGCTATAGCTGCTTGTTGTTATGTGTTTAGTTTAAAACAAGTAACGATATCTAAACAAGTTGTGGATGTTACACTTAGTATGAAAGTATTTATTAGTGTTTTGTGTGTGATAATGGTAAGTGTTTTATTCATGGTGATGTATTATTATAGAAAGAAGTTAAATAATGATGACTATCATTTGTTTAATAAATGGCTTATTTCTGTTGTTTTAGTGGAAATGGTTGTAACTTTTTGTTTAACACCATATTGGCTACAAGTAATATATGGAATACCGTTTACTTTATCATTGTTTATTCGTGTAATTAAAGAATGTATTATGATACCAGTCAACATTATTTTGGGATATACAATTTTAAGAATTATAAAGCGATTATAGTCTAGCAAATTTGCTAGACTTTTTTGTTTAAATTAGAAAAAAAAGTCTAGAATAAAGTGAGGTGAAATATATGGATGTATCAAAATATAATCAAATTGCAGAAAAACTGAAACCACAAAAACAAGTGAAAAAACATTGTTTTAGTGCATTTGTGTATGGAGGTATAATTGGATTAATTGGACAAGGTATTTTAGATTTTTACATGAATATTTTTAATGTGAAAGAAAAGGATGCCACGCCAATGATGATTATTACGATTGTCTTAATTGCTGCTATTTTAACAGGATTAGGAATATATGATCGAATTGGAAAAAAAGCTGGGGCGGGGACATTTATTCCAATAACTGGTTTTTCTAATAGCATGACTTCAAGTGCATTAGAAGCTAAAAGTGAAGGTTTGGTGACTGGAATAGGAGCTAATATATTTAAATTAGGAGGAACGGTAATTACATTTGGCATTGTTGCATCGTTTGTTTTAGGAGGAATTCGTTATGTCTTCAGTTTTATCTGGTAGTTCGATGGTTTTAAACAATGTTTATATTAAATCAATTGGAACTACTTGTGGCATAGATGAATTTAATGGGCCTTTAGGTGATTGTTTTGATCGTCATTATCCTAACTTTCATTTTGGGCACGATTCTTATGAACAAGCAGAGATTGCAATGTTGCAAGATGCAATTGCAATTGCTTTAAAAAAAGTAAAGTTAAAAAAAGAAGATATAGCAGTATATTTTGGGGGTGATTTAAATAATCAACTTACTGCTAGTAATTATACAGCTAAAGATTTTCAGCGCCCTTTTATGGCAATGTATGGAGCCTGTGCAACCATGGGATTAGTTATCAATAGTGCATCAATGTTAGTTGAAAATAAGATCATTAAAAACGCAAATTGTTTTGTATGTAGTCATAATGCAACAGCTGAAAGACAATTTAGATATCCCATAGAATATGGGATACAACGTAAAGAAACCATGACAACGACAGCTACTGGAGCTGTGAGTGTACTTCTTGATAATATACCAAATAAAGTTAAAATAGAATCACTAACAATTGGTAGAGTTATTGACTTATTTCAAAGTGATCCAAATGATATGGGTCGAGCAATGGCACCAGCAGCATTTGATACATTATGTAATCATTTAACTGATTTAAATCGCCAAGGTGATTATTATGATTTAATTGTTACTGGAGATTTATCTAATTATGGAAAGAAAATCATGAAAGAGTTAATGACGGAAAATAAGATTAACTATAAAGAATATGATGATTGTGGGTGTCTTTTATATAGTAATAATCAAGATGTAAATCAAGGAGGGAGTGGACCTTCTTGCAGTGCATTAGTTACATTTGGCTATTTATATCAAAAAATGTTAAAGCACGAATATCGAAGAATTTTAGTAATTACTACAGGAGCATTACTATCACCGGTCATGACTAATCAAAAACAAAGTATTCCATGTATAGGTCATGCTTTTAGTTTGGAGGTTGTTGAGTAATGAATTATTTTTTAGCATTCATTTTTTGTGGTTTTGTTTGTTTAGTAGCACAGTTAATTTATGAGTATACTAAATTAACACCAGGTCATATTACAAGTATGTTTGTGGTTATTGGGGCTTTTTTAGATTTATTTCATATTTATGATAAACTGGTAGAGATTTTTCATGCTGGAGCATTGCTTCCAATTACTAGTTTTGGTCATTCTTTAATGCATGGAGCATTAGCAGCAACTAAAGATTACGGTATTTTTGGGCTAGCTATGGGAATTTTTGATTTAACAGCAGCTGGCATTAGTAGTGCTGTTTTATTTGCATTTCTTGTTGCTGTGTTTACTAAACCAAAATCATAATGAAAAATCCTTCATTTGATCTCAATACCCGAATACTTGATTTTGATAACGAAAAAGTGATAATTAATTATTTTTCAAGTCTTTGTTCTGGAGACATGGTTGCATATTTAGTTGAAGGTATTACTAATCATCGAGGCAAAACATTGAAAGATTGTATTAATAATGGAGATGTAAAAGAAGAGCCTGATGTAAATAAAGCACAATATGCTTTACTTACGGGATGTACCGTGATAACTTATCGAGATATACAATATGTTTTAGATACAAGATTTTATCCAAGTCGTTCAATAGAAGAACCAGAAACTGAAAAGAGTGTTAGAGGTTCTAAAGATGGTTTTAATGAATCGATTCTTACATGTGTAGGTTTAATTAGAAGGAGAATTAGAACAATTGATTTGATTATGAATAAACAAACAATTGGAAAAGATAATCCTTTAGATATTTGTATATGTTATTTAGATACACAAGTTGATAAACAAGTATTACAGAAGCTATTAAATCGAATCAAAGAAATTAAAAATGAAGATCTTGTTATGTCTGATCGTGCTTTAGAGGAAATGATTTTAGATCAAGGGTATAACCCATTTCCACTAGTACGTTATAGTGAAAGGCCAGATGTTGTATCTACGCATATTTTACATGGGCATATTGCCATTATTTGTGATACGTCTTCATCGGTATTGATGTTACCAACCACTTTATTTGAAATTTTAGAGCATGTTGAAGAACATCGTCAAACACCGATTATTGGCACTTTTATTCGCTTGATTCGTTGTAGTTCAGTATTATTATCGATATATTTAGTTCCAATTTGGATCTTGCTTACTAATAGTAATGAACTTGATTTAGTGTTTTTAGGACAAGTATTATTAGTAGAGTTAGCAATTGAATTATTAAGAATTGCTACTATTCATACACCTACTTCATTATCTAATGCAATGGGGATGATAGCAGCAGTATTATTGGGGCAATTTGCTATTGATTTAGGTATTTTTAGTGAAGAAATTTTATTACTATGTGCAGTTGGTGATGTTGGTGGTTTTGCAACTCCTAATTATGAATTATCACTTACAAATAAATATTTAAAGATTTTTATGATTATTTTTTGTGGTTTATTAAGCTGGTTAGGTTTTGTTATTTTTCATATTGTATTAATTAGTTATTTGGTGTCTTTAAAACCACTTGGAATGCCTTATTTATATCCCCTTTATCCCTTTGATGGAGAAGAAATGCTTAATTTTATTATTCGAAAGCCAAAAAAGAAAAATGGGTCATAAAAATACTCCTCGTATAAAAGGAGTATTTTTATTTTGAGTAGTTGAAAATATGAGATATTTTTAACTAAATATAAAATTTATTTTTATGATTTGAATTCTTTAATGATTAAATATTGCTATTTAATTTAGTAATATGTATAATATTTTAGATAAAAAATCTAAAATATGAGGTATTAGTATTATGGGAATAACATCATTTTTACATTTAGCAGTTCGATGTATTATGATTGCAAGTATTATTTTATTAATAATTGGCGGTGTTTATTTTATTTGGTATTTTATTCAAAAGAAAAGAAAAAAAGATATTTATTTGAATAAAAAGAAATTAATTTTTTCAGCATTATTAATTGGATATATTATTGTTGTTGTATTTGCAACTTTATTAATGGAAAGAAAAGCTGTTTTAATTGAAGCAAATTTAGTACCATTTAGCTCCTATATCAGCGCATGGAATAGTTTTGGGACGCTTTTGTGGCGTAATATTATTTTAAATATTTGGATGTTTATTCCTTTAGGAATGATATTACCGTTATTTCATCGTGTCTTTAAAAGATGGTGGGTTACTTATTTAGCAGGCTTATTTTTAACTATATTGATTGAAGTTTCACAATATATAAGTAAGCGTGGAATTTTTGAAGTCGATGATATTATTAATAATACTTTAGGTTGTATGATAGGTTATGGAATATGGCAATTAGGTTATTTTATTTATTGTCGGTTAAAAAAACGAGATAATAAGTTATTACCTACTTTATTAAAACAAATTCCGTTAGTACTAACGATTAGTATATTTTCAATGATTTTCATTATTTATTATCAAAAAGATTTGGGGAATATTAGACAAGATTATTATCAAATTACTGATATGAGTAACATTGATCTTGTTAATCAAGCAAAATTGTCTTCTAAGATCACAAATAAATATGTTTATAAACTAAGGGAGTATAATAAAGAAGAATGTTATTCTTTTGCAAAAGATTTTTTTGATAAAATAAATTTTGAAATTGATCAACAAAATATTAAAGAGAATGATGAAACAATCGTATATTCTTCTAAAGATAAAAAGATAAATATGAGAATTAATTATAGTAAAGGAAGTTTTATATTTAATAATAGTTTTGATCAAAATAATTATCAAGAAGGTTTATCTTTAAAACAAATAACTGATCTTTTGGCTAGTTATGGTATTGTTGTTGATGAACAATCAATATTTAGTAATTTGGGTAATGGACAATATGAGATTAAATATGATGATTTATTCATTGATAATAATTATGTTACTGGAACAATTAATTGTTTTGTTACAGCGGATTTAAAATTTAAAAGGATTGAATATAATATAAAAACATATGAGCCGTATAAAAAGTATCAGCTAATTTCAACTAAAGAGGCTTATAAGCGGATTGAAGAGGGAAAGTTTAATGAAGATTATTTAGAAAATGTCCAAGATGAAATTATAATTAGATTAGTTAGATTAAATTATTTAAGAGATACAAAGGGTTTATTACAGCCTGTTTATGAATTTGTAACAAATGGTAATGGGATAATTTATGTACCAGCGATTCGTTAGTAAGGTGAAAAAGAGTTCTTCTAAAGCGGTAATTATTGTGTTATAATGATTATTGCGTAATTAAAATAAGGAGGTTTCATCGTGGAATATCAAGTTGTTATTGAGGAATTTCAAGGTCCTTTGGATTTATTATTACATCTAATTAAAGAAAAAGAAATGGATTTAGAAACATTAGAATTGTCAATTATTGCTGATCAGTATTTACAATATATTCATGCCATGGATCCATCTTTGTTAGAAATAATGTCCGAATATTTGGTTATGGCTGCTGATTTAGTTGAAATGAAAAGTAAGATGCTCATTCCAAAAGAAAAGGTAGTAATCAACGATGAATACCAAGAGGATCCACGAGATGCTTTGATTAAAAGATTAATTGAATATAAACGTTATAAAGATGTTCTAGATGAAATCCGTGAAAAATATAGACAACGTCAAACAATGATTATTAAACCAGCTGAGTCGATGGATGAATATGTAATTGATACTAGTACAATGATTCCTGATGATTTAGAAATATATGATTTAATGAAGGCAATACAAAAAATGTTTCAACGTAAGGCTTTATCAAAACCATTAGACACACATATTGCAAAAAAAGATATTTCAATTGATGAAAGAACAGAACAGATAAAAAAATTTTTTAGGACAAGAGTTAATAAAAGAGTGAAATTCGAGGAATTATTTGATCGTTATGATCGTTTCTATTTTATTGTGACTTTTATTGCTGTATTGGTATTAGCTAAGGATAAAGAAGTGGAAATAATTCAAGATGGATTGTTTGAAGAAATATATGTAGAGGGGAAGGTTTAATGGAAGAAATTAACTATTTAGATATTATTGAAGGAATGTTGTATCTTGTAGGTGATGAAGGTGCTGATCTTAAACAAATTGCTAATGTGTTGGAAATAAGTAAAAAAGAAGCTGCTGATTTAATGAAAGAATTTGAAAATTTATATGAACAAAGGACAATTAAGGGAATAACACTAGTTAATTTTGGTGGGCGTTATAAGTTGGTTACAAATAGTAATTATTTTTCATATTATCAAAAAATGGTTGAACAAAGTAATGCAAGTCTTTCTACAGCAGCATTAGAAACGCTAGCGATTATTGCTTATAATCAACCTATTACAAGAGTAGGAATAGAAGATATTCGTGGTGTTGGATGTGATGCTATGATTCGTAAATTAATTGCTAAAGCGTTAATCAAAGAAGTTGGTCGTGAAGATAGTCCAGGAATGCCAATTTTATATGGTGTAACTGATGAGTTTATGGATACCTTTGGACTTACTTCATTAGATGAATTACCAGATTTAGCAGATATTGTTGAAATAGATGAACAAAAAGATATTTTTGAAACAAGGTATCATGAAAATATAGAGGATGATAATGAAAGCCGTTAAGCATTTTAAAACAATTACGAAACATAAGTTTTATGTAATGAAATTATGTTTTCATTTTGGGTTATATAAACAAGGATTATTACATGATTTATCAAAATATACATGGAGTGAATTTTCTACTGGAGCTAAATATTATTTAGGTTATAAATCTCCTAATAGTAATGAAAGAGATATGATTGGATATAGTAGTGCTTGGTTACATCATAAAGGTAGAAATAAGCATCATTGGGAATATTGGATTGATTTTACAAGTAAAGGAATCATTGCAATTGAAATGCCAATTAAATATGTAGTAGAAATGTTTTGTGATCGTGTTGCAGCAACGATGGTTTATCGTGGTGCCAATTTTGATAATCATGCACCACTTGATTATTATAATAAAACAAGATTTTATTATGTTATAAATGAAAAAACAGATACTATTTTAAAAGATATGTTGAAACATTTAGCTGATTCTTCTTTAGATGAAACGATTGAATATATTAAAAAAACTTATTTGAGTTAGTTTAACAATTGAGTGGGAATAAAAATATAATGTAATTAAAACCTCTGAAAATGCCTTATTTACAGGCTTTTCGGAGGTTTTCTCTTTTTCTAGAACCTCTCATCGTACCAAAAGTGTACCACATAGAGAGAATATGCATTATTCCCATAGCTTAAACCATAAGAGAAGATAACATATCAGCAATTTCATTTTGCTTATTCGGATATAAATGCGAATAGGTATTTAATTTCATAAAATTTATCGTACATTGAAAAGAATAATTTTTATGTTATACTAATAGGCAAATCAAGAAATCTTATTATATTAACCGATATAGTAAATTTTAACACGGAATAAATATGAAATTAGGTTATAGAAAAACAAGATATTAATAAATAAGGAGGAGTAGATATTTATACAAGATTCTTTATGCTTGTTTGTTTTTGCTTAGAAAATGATCAAATTTGTTGGAGGTTAAACTGATATAATGCTATTTAATATTTATTATTTGAATTTTACAAAAGTTTATGAAATAAAAATGATGCTTAGTAATGTAATAAAAACAGACCAAAGTGTCGAAGTTGGAAATAATGATAATATCGATGCTGAATTACAAGCTAAAATGGGAACAAAGTTCTTAAAACTTTTTAATGGAGAAATTGGTTCCGACATTAAAACAGGATCAACTGATTCACAAAAAGTTCTTGAAAATTTTAAAGTAACAATGACTAAATCACTTATTCTAAATGAAGTATTAGAAAAGTGTAAGATTGTTAACGATTTTAGAGATCTTACTGAAGGACAGCTTGTTAGAATTGATAATGTATCACTTTCGTTAGAAAATGAAACGGAATTAAGAACTGTTAAAATGTTTTCTAATGGTTCTTTTAAAGGTATGCATTTACCAGAAGCCGGTGGACTTGACATCAACAATGTGTTCAATTCGATTTTTAAAGATTATTCTTATAAACTAAAGGGTAAACTTAATAATGGTGATGAGCAAATATTGATAAAAATTCCTCTTACTTTTGAGAATGAATTTGAAAATTCATATAATGTAGATGATTTGTTTATTGGAAATGTATCTTTAATTGGAATCTACAAGGGAAAAATAAAAATTAACGGATTGAAAAATTCATTCGAATTCTTTCAAGAATTAGGAGAAGCATCGGAATCTGATTCAGATGACGAAGTTCATAATAGTCAATACACTGAATCTCATAAAGCTAAAATGAAAAGTGAAAGTGATGAATTGGATTATAATTATATTGATCTTCTTGCGATAGTTCAGGTAATAAATTCAGAGAATACTGAAATGGAAAAGAAGAAAAAAACTTCAAAAAGAAAGAAGGCTGCTGAATGAGTGAACTAGTTTTCTACACAAAAAATCAGTTCTTTAATTTTAAAACAGAGCAAACAGAAGCTGGGTTTGAATTTATCAGTATGTCTCAATTACTTTCATCTCAAAAAATTGAAAGTTTAGATAGTCATCAGCAATATTATATTGATCTTTCATATATTGTAAATTTCATAAAAAATAATGATTTACATATGCTTAATTTCGAACAACTTATAAATAGTTTGGAAGAAAACAATTATTTTATATGTGATAAAGCTTATGAGAAAGATGCAAAATATCTTTTTCGATATGTATTTGATGATTTTAGGGATGTTGAAACTAACATCAGCGAAAATACAGATGAAGTTAAACCATTACAAGAAACAAAATCATCCATAGTCAAAAAAATAACTGATTTAAACGAAACAGAACTGAATTTGTTTTTTTCTACTTTTGATTCAAGATTATATGGTCACGAACGTTTTAAAGAAGAATTCAAAGAATTGGTTACTTCATTTAGAGCATTTAATAAACTAGGGGAACATAAAATATTATCGTTGTTTTTGATGGGAGATTCTGGCGTAGGTAAAACTGAGGTTGCTAGAACTATTCATAAGGCACTTGGAAGCAAAACAAAGTTAGCAAAAATAAATTTTGGAAACTATAGCAGTCACGATGCACTTAACAGTCTAATTGGTAGTCCTTTAGGATATATCGGAAGTGACGGAGGTGAATTACTTAAAAGAGTTAACGAATCTGATGTAGGTTTAATATTAATTGATGAATTTGAGAAGGCAGATAACGCAGTATTCAATTATTTTTTGGATGTTCTTGAGAACGGTAAAATTATTAATTCCCAAGCAGATGAGTATGATGCTAACGGATATATTATTGTATTTACTTCAAATATTTCTAAGGAAAATTTCAAAACAAAGATATCGCCCGAATTGAGGTCTCGTTTTGATTATAAAGGAGTTTTCAATTTATTAACAGATGAAGATAAAAGGAAATTTGTTCATTTTAGAGTTAATGAAATTGTTGAAAAATACAAGAAGTTTGTTTCAAAGGATATACCCGAAAAATTACACGATACTATTGTCAGTCAGATTGATGTTTCTAAATTTAGTAATATGAGAGATTTAAATAAAAAAATAAAGGATACTTTTGTTGCCTGTGTTAAATCTTAATATGTAAAACTTAAAGAAAATAATATATCTAAGTTGTAAAAGTTTGTTATTTGGTGCGAGATAAAACTTATGATTACATTTTTAGATTCTTTAATTTATAAACCTCTGAATTTCCTAATTATAGGAGTTTCAGAGGTTTTATTTGTAATATAATGTTCGTTATCAATACAATTTAAATTAAACCATAAGCGAAGATAACATATCAGCAATTTCATTTTGCTTATTTGGATATAAATGAGAATAGGTATTTAATGTTGTTTGTATATCTTCGTGACCAAGGCGTTCACTTATCGCAAGAGGTGGAACGCCTTTTTCAATAAGTAAGCTTGCGTGGGAATGCCGTTACGGTATAATAACGACAAACAGAAAAAGCCTTTATTTTCAAGGGGTTTGAGCGTTTGTCGTCTTTTATTCAATTCCTTTTCCAAGTTGAAAA
>JAGZCC010000030.1 GCA_018369555.1 Thomasclavelia spiroformis | reverse complement strand
ATATACCCCTTTTATATTTTTGATTTAAGCTTATGACATTGTATCATATACTAGCTAGTTCTTCCATTTAACTGGTACAGTTTTTATTCTAGCATCAAATTCTCATTGAACAGTTAATACGAGAAGTATGTACTATTGAAAAAGATATAGGTTCAGAAAATACAATGATTGTTGGTGATTTTAATATCAATCCATATGATGCTAGTTGTTTAGATGCAAGATATTTTCATAGCATACCAGTATATGAAGAAACAAAACGAAAATCAAAAGTAGTTGCTGGAAATGAATATGCTATGTTTTATAATCCAATGTGGCGTTTTTTGGGAGATAAAAAACAACCGTATGGTACATATTATCACAATAACAGCAATTCAATAAACACATATTGGAATCTTTATGATCAAGTTATTATAAGACCCGCGTTGAGGGAAAGGTTTGTAGATGATAGTTTGAAAATTGTTACAGAAACACAGTCAAAATATTTATTAGATTCAAATGGACATCCTGATAAAGTAATTAGTGATCACTTGTCAATTATTTTTGAAATAAAGGAGGAAATTTAATTATGGAAAAGAAACTTAATATTAGCGACAAACTGGATTTTAATGATATTGATTTAACAGCACCAGAAAAAGTAATTTCTGAAGTATTAGACCAATTATCACAGGAAACCAATGGCATCATTTGTGGTAATATCAACACATATAGCGGTCATGTTATGTCATATACAAAGGGAGGATTTACTTCGATAATGGGATCAATAGATAAAGAAGTCAATATTCAAAGTGATTTGGGGAAAATAGGACAAGAAATACATAAATTTGAATGTTATCTTTATACACCAGAGTATGATAAATATAAATATCGAGTGTTTTTCGTAAAATACGATACCTCTCATTATCCTGTTAACATCATTCTTGAAGAAAGTGTTGCAAGAAGTATTTCGAGTGGTAGTTCAGGATATGTTTTGTCCTGTGCTACTCGTGAAGAACTTGAAGAATTAATGTACAAAATCTTTAATTCAAAGAAATTAATCTCAGTTATGCAGGAATTAATCAGAATAAATCAATCAAAAAAACATTGGAAGCTAACAATGTTTCAAGGGACTAAGCAGAAGATAAAGAATAAAGTCTTTTGGGGTCCTACCATTCTAATAAAGTTATAACTGATGAAAGTTAGCTTTATTGGGATTGGAAAGATGATAATTCTAATTGATGGTTTTCATGCAAGTATTGGAAGATAGAGAAATAGTTATATATTAATAATCTCAGGATTCACAGTTTCCTTTGCTCTATTGAGAATATTATTCATAGCATTAACCCATGTTATTTGACTTTTCTTTTGGAGTTGTTCAGTACGCACATTGATTAGAAAATTGCTTAAGTAAGAGTTCTATTTGGGTGTTGGCTTGTAAGGTGATTGCGTCAAGATATTATGTAGATTATCCATTAGAATTAAAATGTTGTAAGTAGTAGGAAGATATTATTTGAGATATGCCTAATGTTTTGTTTTTCTTAATGATGCTAGTATTTACAGTCATTGAAAAGAGAAGCCAGTACATTGTGAGATACAGTGAAGAAACCCTCAAGAAGAGATCTGTCTTTTAAAAAGAGAGGTCTAAGTTCTTTAGGGATATTAAAAACAATGTGTCGATGTTTTGATTCAAAAGCCATAGCAGAAACATGAGCAGCACGTTGCTGAGCAGCTTTTGAACCGCATTTGCTGCAGAATCTGGAAGAACAGGTATGAGGGACAATAGTTTCATGACCGCAGTTAGGGCATTCGAAAAGATCGAAACCTAAATAAACAGAGGAGCAAAGAATAGTTTTTTGAATATTATCAAAAGTAATATCACGTAATTTACCAGAAAGATAAAGATTGTGAATATATTCAAAATTATCAAAGAAAATGTATTTGAAAGTTTCTTTAGAATTTTTTTTAAAATATTGTCTTAAATTAAAAAGAGCTAATGTATCAGTAGGTATAGCTAAATCAATCATCTAAAATCACCAGTTCTATTATAAAACAAAAAAAGGGAGATAATCATAAAAGTTATGATTTATCACCCAATGGACAAAATTTATTTTTGTCCTTTTTTTATTCAGCTGTATTTTAAATTATGAAAAGATAACTATAATCATTTATAGTTATCTCGATAAATGATAAAATAAGAGTAATTTAGTGATATTTTGTTAAATAAAGGGAGAGGGTTAGAGACAATATGAGTGTTATAGTAACTATTTTATTTCTTGTATTTTTAAAATGCGGGTTTAGATTAAATGATTCAAATTGTTTTTGTTGCTATGTAAAGTAAAATAAAGTATTAAGAAAATTAATAACGACAAGACTTGAGATATGCACGCTAAAATGTTGCAATAAAATATCGAAGGAGTGATAAAATTTATGAAAGTTCTTGTTCACTATACAACTAATTATACTGTGTTTTCTGATTTTAGTAACAGTGAGTGTGAAATTAAAAATACAGATTATGTAGAAAGATTTAATGAGATTGAAAAATATTATAAGAGATGTAACAGTAGTCAAAATATATTACTCTTTGTTGTTCAATATCGTAACTTATCTAATTCTGAAATTAAATTTGTGATAGGAAAAATATATATGATTGATGAAAATACATATAATTATATTAGAATTGAAGAAGATGTAAGTGAATTATTAATTAAAGATTTAGGATTGAACGATTTTAATACGTATACTCGTGAAATCTATTATAAGGAATATTTTATTGATAAAAGTGATGAATTTTATAGCAGAAAAATTAATGATATTAGTAATAAAATTAAATTAAAGTATTTTTCATGGCCAGAGCTTTTACAAAATAATGAAATATTACATAATAAATTAATTGATATTTTATTTGATAAAGATAATGTATTAAATCTAGCAACTATATATAATCCTAAAAAGAAATTTGGTGAAAATAAGCAGAGAATATTAAATGAAAAATATGTTAGTGCTTTAAAAAATATTGGTTTTATTTCTAAAAAAGAAATAGATATTAATAAATCTGTATTGCATGGGGATATTGGTGAATTTTTAATGGATGTAATGATTTGCCGGTTTATTGAATTAGATGGAACAGATAGTTATATTTTTCCAAAATTAGCATACAAAACTACACCTAACTCTGCAGTTCATGGAAATGATGGGACTGTATACAATATAACAAAAAATGAAATATATTATTCAGAAGCTAAATTTTACGAAGAATTATCTTTGGGATTAAGTAAAGCAGTGGATTCTTTATTTAATCATGATAATAGAGATTATGATTTTATAAATTCCAATATTGATGCATTTCGAAATATTACAGATAATAGTATTGGTGAAGTAGTTGAAATTACAAAAGATGTAAAAGAAAAACTTATCGTTTTTTTGATGTGTGATGATAAGTATTTTGCTGATGATGTATCGAAAACAATTGAAAGAAGTAAAAAATTAGAAAAATTAGAAAAATTTCATGAGATCATAATTTTTGTATTACCTGTATTGAATAAAGAAAATTTTTTGAATTTATTTAAAAAATTTTCAGAACAGAAAGGAAAAGAATTGATATATGGAAAGTAAGACATATATACATGGGCATAATAAAAAAGAAATTCGTACAAAAGCTTTGGAAGAAATATATAATCATAAAGAATTACCTAGTTCAATATTAGATACATTAAATTTGGATGTTTATTCAAAAGCAAATAGTTTTTATGATCGATTAAATAGAGCGATGAATAAATCGTTCGTGGATAATAAGATAATTTTATCAAATGAACAAGTTGAATGTATAGAGATGTTATCAAAAGGAAATCTATTTATAAGTGCACCGACTAGTTTTGGCAAAACGTTTATCGCATTAGAATATATTTCTCGTCATATAGAAACTTTAAATAATATTGTATTTATAGTACCAACAATCTCATTGATGAATGAAATAAGAAAAAAATGTTTTCATTATTTTAGTGATGAATATGTGTGTATTACATCTGAAGCGGAATTAGATAAAAATTTAGATAATTCAAAAAAAATAATGATTTTAGTACCGGAAAGAATTAATACAAAAAAAATAAGAGAATATTTAAATGATGTATCTATTGATTTTGCGGTTTATGATGAGATTTATAAATTGAATGTGACGATGGATATAGATAAGGATAATTCGAGATTAATTATTATGAATCAAACTTATAAATATTTAATAGAGAATGCTAAAAAATTATTATTATTAGGACCATTTATAAAAGATGTCTCATTTGAAAGATCAAATATAAAAATTAAAAAATATATTACAAATTTAAATCTTGTTTATAATGAAATAAAAAATCTTGATAATGATAATTATCTTAATAACAACACAAAAAAACAATTTGTATATTTTAAATCACCTAAAAGTATTACAAATTATCTTAAAGATTATGAAAAAAATTTAAACATATTAAAAGATGTTGATTATGATAATGAAATTGTAAAATGGATGATTGAAAATGTTCATAAGGATTGGGATTATATAGATTTTTTAAAAAAGGGAATTGGAATTCATCATGGAAATACCCCTATATTTTTAAGGAAATATATTGAAGAGGAGTATTCAAATGGATTTATAAAAACTATACTTTGTACAAGCACTTTAATAGAGGGAATAAATACTCCAACTAATAAATTAATAGTATACGATACACCCAGAAGTGTTTTTGAATTAAATAACTTAATTGGAAGAGTTGGAAGGTTAAATATTAATTCGCCGACAAAAGGGGAAATATATTTTTTAACTGAAGAGACTAAGGAAATGTATTCACCGGATGAATGGATTGAATTGAATATATTATATGAGCAAGAAGAACTACTATCTAGTAATAAAGAAGATGAGGCCTTATATTTAGAAAAAAAACCAGATATGGATGTAAATAGCAGTATAGATAATGTTAAACGACAATTAAAAGATATATTTCATATAGAATATAAAGAAGTTTTAGAATTGGGAATCGAATTTAATGTACTAAAGAAATTTCTAGAAAAATACAATGAAGTGATCGATAATAAGAGTGATTTTAAAATAATTAATTTAATTAAATTTGATATTATACCAGGAAAAAAACAATATTTAAGTGGTTTGAAAATAAAAAAATATAGCTTTTGGGAAGAAGAATCTGAGGAAGAATATTTAGAAATAGATCCCGTATACCTGCTTTTAGTATCAACTTCGGGAATAAAAGGTGTTATAGATAGATTTGAACAAAAATATCCTGGTGCAAATAAAGCGGATATTAATCTTTTTATTGATACTGTATTTAAAGCAGATGAATTTATCAAATTTCAACTTTCAAAAATTATTCCTGTATTTACTTTATTTGATAATTATAATTTATTAGATAAAGAAAAAAATAAAACATTTATACAGTGTGTTCATTTGATTGAAGCGTATGGAAATATTGCGGAAGGATATGAAAGAATTTTAGAAGATATGGGCTTTCCTAATGAAGATATTTTATTGATTATTAATGAAATACAAAAATATGAAACAGAAGTTGGAACAGAAAGAAAAATAATGAAATTAATAGATAGTAGGATTTATGATAAATTATCACCATTTGGAAAACGGATAATCGAAAGCTATAATAATTATTAGTGTAAATAATATTAGTTTTAAAATTAAAATTAAATAGACTTAAGAAGTAGTTGAAGATTGTGCAAAAAATGATAGAAATTTCATTTTTATCAAAATAATGTATATTTTTGGAGAATTAGAAAATGTTAGAAGTTGCAAGATCTAAACAAATAATAAAAATAGAAACATTGATAAAATGTGCGTTGTGTGAAGTGGATGACAAGTATTACAGATTAGATACTGCAGTCAAAAATAGCACAAAATTTAAAGATGAAGTAAAAATAATGATTAGAGAAAGATTCTTTTGTTATGAATTTTATCATCAAATGAGATGCTATGATAAAGAGCATCATATATTAGATAATAATATTGTTTTGTCTGCTGAAATAAGTAAAAATGGACATGAGTTGATAAAAAATAATAAAATTCCAGATTTTATTATTCATGAACCAGGGAGTATGGGTACTAATTTAGTAATAATAGAGGTCAAAGCAAAAATTGATGAAAAAGGAATTGCAAAAGATTTTAATACATTGTCATTGTTTTTAAGTGATTGTTCATATGAATTAGGAATATTAATATTGTTTAATTGTGATTTAAAAGATTTAAAAACGAGTATGAAAGAAATTGTGAAAAAAGAGGAGTTTAAAAGTGTTTTAAATCAAAAAAAATTTTCGAAAATAAAAATACTATGTAAAAAATCAAGAAAAAATAAAACAGAAGAAATTATTTTAAAGGATTTAATTTCAGAACTAGATGCGTAAAATTAATGATAAATATTATGGAAAGATTTTTTATAAATATCGAAGTACATCTGATATATTTTATCATCTTTTTAATTAAAAGAGGATGGTCAAGATATTTATAGCTGTTTTGATAAATGATAAAATAGAGGTAATAACTTTATTGGTTATACTGTATATACGCGTTTGCCTATGGGTTGATATAAAAATTAAAGGGGGATAAATTAATGGCACAATATGTAGTAAATAATTATAGTGTAGATAGTATTATTTCTTGGATTAATAGTGGGGAGATTGCGATTCCTGAAATGCAAAGACCGTTTGTTTGGGATTCAACTAAAGTAAGAGATTTGATTGATTCACTGTATAAAGGATATCCGGTTGGTTATATTATTATTTGGAAAAATCCAGATGTAAAATTGAAAGATGGAACATTCAGTTTAGGAAAAAAGATTATAATTGATGGACAACAACGCATTACTGCTTTAACTGCTTCAATTACAGGAAGAGAGGTTATTAATCAAGAATATAAAAAAGTTCCTATTAAGATAGCTTTTAATCCGATCAAGGAAGCTTTTGAAGTATATAATCCAGCTATTGGTAAAGATAGTAAAATGATTGATGATATTTCACCGATATTTAAGGCAGGGTTTGATAGTTTTAATTTTTCGATAAATTATGCAAATATGAATAATGTAAATCCTGCGGATATAAATAAAACTATAGCAAAGTTACAGTCATTAAAAAATAATAATATTGGTGTTATTGAATTAGATGCTTCGTTAGATATTGAAACGGTTACAGATATTTTTATTCGAATAAATTCGAAAGGTACAGTACTTTCTCAAGCTGATTTTGCAATGTCTAAAATATCGTCGAATGAAAGATATGGTGGAGACATTATTAGAAAAACAGTTGATTATTTTTGTCATTTGATTCAAAGGCCTGTGGATTTTGAATTGATTAAAGAAAATGATGTCGAATTTTCTAAATTAGAAGAATTTGATAAAATTAAGTGGATAGCAGATAGTAACGAAGAAATTTATACCCCTTTATATACTGATGTATTACGTGTGGCATTTACTTCTCAATTTTTAAGAGGAAGATTAGCGGAACTTGTTAGTTTATTATCAGGTAGAAATTTTGAAACTCGTGAATTTGAGGAATCTATCGCAGAGGAATCATATAGTAAATTGAGGGATGGTGTATTTGAGTTTATTAATAAGACAAATTTTGATCGTTTTGTAATGATTGTTAAATCATCTGGGATAATTGATAAATCATTAATCCGATCAGATAATGTTTTGAATTTTGCGTATGCATTATTTATTTTACTTAGAAGAAAAAAATATAATTCGGATTATATTGAAACTATTGTAAGAAAATGGCTTGTTTTATCTTTATTGACGGGTAGATATTCAGGATCTCCAGAATCAATGTTTGACTATGATATTAAACGTTTTGACACGAATGATCCAATGGAATATTTAAAGAGTGTCGAGTTAGGTGAATTGTCTGATGCGTATTGGGATCATATTTTACCAACTAAACTTAATACCTCTGTGGCAAGTAGCCCATATTTTAAAATATTTCTTATGTCTCAAGTTAAATCTGGTAACAAAGGTTTTTTATCTAAACATATAACTGTTCAAGCATTGATTGAAGATAGAGGAGATATCCATCATTTATTTCCTAAAAAATATTTACAAAAAAATGGCTTGAATATTAGAGGTGAATATAATCAAATTGCAAATTACGCTTATACGCAATCTGAAATAAATATTAAAATCAAAGATGAGGCTCCATGTGATTATATGAAAAAGATATTAAAACAAATTGAAACTAAAGAGTCTATTATTGGCGGTATTGTAGACATGGATGAATTAAATGAGTCATTAAAACAAAACTGCATTCCTAAAGAATTTATAAATTATTCTATTGATGACTATAAATTATTTTTGGAAAAACGTAGAATATTAATGTCTAAAAAAATTAAAGAATACTATTTTAATTTATAATTTTAATATCTAGGTTTATGTTTGAGTTTTACGTTGAATATAAGTGAGAAAATAAGTGAATGTTAAAATTATTAAATTAACAATTTAGTAATTATAAAAAGATTTTGTATAAATGTTTAGTATGGTAAATTATTTGAGAAATTATATTTACTATTGAAAATAAAGGAGGGGAAAATTAAAGTGAGTACTTTATATATTATAGGAAATGGTTTTGATCTATATCATAATTTAAAAACAAGTACAAATGATTTTAAAAAAATATTATCAAATAAAAATGTTTATAATCATATGGATAATGCATTAGATATCTATGAATATTTCGATGTTGATTGGAGTGAATTTGAAAATTCATTGGCACATGTAAATTTAGATGAAATTGAGGAGCAATATCTTGAATTTCCCGACTATATGTCAGATTATGAACGTGATCGAGATGGTGTTATTCACAATATGGAACTATGTACGGAGAGTCTTAATAATGCAATAAATGATAGTTTAATTGAAATGATTGATAATGCAAATAGACAATTAGAAGATACTATTCAATTATTGGATCTTACGTTTAAAGATGGTGATGCAATTTTGAATTTTAATTATACATCTACTATTGAAAGATTATACTTAAAAACAAATAATATTCCTCATCTACATATACATGGCTATTTTGAAAATAATGAACAATTGCTTTTTGGTTATAAGGATGGATACAGATTAGGAGAGTATAAAGAAAAAAATTTTTCCGATAACGCAATTTCTTCAATAAAACAACAAATCAGTGATATAAAGGAAAATGAAAATTTATCACCAAAAGAAAAAGAAAATCAAATAGATTACTTTGAAAGTATACTTGAGTCAATTACTGCAGATCGAGATTATTATATTGATTGTCAAAGAGAAGAAATTATTAGATTTTATGAATCTTTGAAAAAACCAATTCAAGTTGATAAGTTAGAAATTTTCTTAGAAAAATGCAATAATATTTCTAAAATCGTTGTAATGGGGCATTCTATGGCTGCTGTAGATTATGATTATATGGAACTGATTGAAGGAAAATTAAAACCTAAATATTGGTATATTTCTCAGTTTAAAAATAATCCAAATTTTGAAGAACTATCGTATTATTCATTTAAAAATAAAATTAAATTTTATTCACTAAAGAATTTAATGATAAAAAAATAGCATCTATTTTATGAATAGTAATAATAAGTTTTATTTGGCAAATAAAGTTATTATAAGTAAAATATGCATGATATTTATTAACTGAAAAATCTGCTTTTTATTGTGAGTTATAGTATAAAGCTAATATAATTAATTAGATTGGTGTCTATATTAAAATATTTTTAATTTTAACGGCGTATTGATACCATTAATTATTTGACAGGGAACCATAAAAAAAGCTATCTGAAAGGATATTATTGTAAATAGAAAAATTCATATACTGATTGTTGTATATGAATTTTTTAGATTGTTTTGAGGGTATAATATAGTAACTAATCTAAATATGCGTGTATAGTTTTTGAAAAAAGATTTATATAACAATAAATGAATTATGTTATTTTTTACCCATGACAAATATATTATTGACAAGAATAGCTAATATATGATAAAGTTTTATTGTGATTGATTGTTATTTTCAACCCATAACAAAAAAGGTGGTGAGAAAATGAAGGTTGGAGATGTTGCAAGTTTAAGAACAGGACTTGTATTAAGTAGAAAACAAGCTAGTGTTAATGATGAAAAATATATAAATTATAAACAACTTACTTTAAAAAGTATTTCTTCTGAAGGGGTTATTATTAGTGAAAATATAGAAAATTTTAAATCTAAGGAACAGTTAAAAGAAGATTACTTTACTCAAAAAGATGATGTTGTAATTAGATTATCACATCCTTATACAGCGGTTTTGATTGATGAAACAACAAAAGGAATATTGATACCATCTCATTTTGTTGTTGTTAGATGTGATGAAACGAAGTTAAATCCAGGATATTTACAATGGTTAATAAATACTGATAAAGTACGTAATAAAATATCGTTATCCACATCTACAAATAGTTTGGGAACGATACGACCGGCGTTTTTTTCTGACTTTGAAATAGATGAAATCTCATTATATAATCAAATAAAATTGGCTGAAATAAATAAATTAGCAAAAAAAGAACTTGAATTATTAACTGAGTTAAAAGAGCAAAAACAAAAATACTTTAATGCTCTTACAAATAAAATACAAAAAGAAATGAGGAAAAAGAAATGACAACAAAAAGTGATATAGAAAGAGTTTTATGGAATGCATGTGATAGCTTTAGAGGAAAAATCGATAGTTCTCGTTATAAAGACTATATTTTGTCTATGTTGTTTGTAAAGTATCTAAGTGATGCACATAAAGAGAAAAAAGAACATTATTTTAAACAGTATGATGGTGATGAAAGACGTGTTGAAAGAGCAATGAGTCGAGAACCATTTACTTTAGATGAAGAGTCTACTTTTGACTATTTATATTCTCAAAGAAACGATGCTGAAATCGGACAAACTATTAATATTGCTTTGAATTCTATAGAAAATCACAATAGTGGTAAATTAAAAGACGTATTTCGTGCAATTGATTTTAATAGTAGTGTGGATTTTGGTGAACCCAAACAAAAAAATGCTATTTTAAGAAATTTACTTGAAGATTTCAACAATATCGATTTATGTCCTTCAAAATTAGATTCTGCTGATATTATAGGGGATGCTTATGAATATATGATTGCGAACTTTGCATCTGATGCTGGGAAAAAGGGAGGAGAATTTTTTACACCAAGTACAGTATCTGAATTAGTTGCTAAACTTGTTGAGCCAAAAGAAAACGATAGAATTTATGATCCTACTTGTGGAAGTGGGGGGCTACTTTTAAAAGCATTTAGAGAAGTCAATTCTAGAAAGGTAGCAATCTACGGTCAAGAACAAAATTCACAAACTTGGGCACTTTGTAAAATGAATATGTTTTTGCATGGAATAGATGATGCGCATATTTATCAAGGAGACACATTAGCAAATCCTAAAACGATAGAAAACGATAAACTTATGCAATTTCAAGTTGTAGTTGCTAATCCACCATTTTCTTTAAGTAAATGGGATAGTGGTTTTTTATCAAATGTTGCTAATGAAAATGATAAGAAAAAAGAAAAGATGAAAGCTGAATTAGATCCATATAAACGTTTTGATTGGGGAGTTCCACCTTCTTCAAAAGGAGATTATGCTTTTGTGCTTCACATGCTTTCAAGTTTAGATAGTGAAGGTAGGATGGCAGTTGTACTACCTCACGGAGTATTATTCAGAGGTGCATCAGAAGGAAAAATCAGAAAAGAAATTATTGAATTTAATTTACTTGATGCAGTAATTGGTTTACCTGCAAATTTATTCTATGGTACAGGTATACCGGCTTGTATTTTAGTATTTAAGAAAAACAGAACAACAAAAGACGTTTTATTTATAGATGCATCTGGTGAAGGGAACTTTGAAAAAGGTAAAAATCAAAATATCTTGCGAAGTTGCGATATAGAAAAAATTGTCACAACCTATAAAAACAAAGAGATTATCGATAAATACAGTTATCTTGCAAGCTATGAAGATATTAAAGAAAATGATTACAACTTAAATATTCCTCGTTATGTAGATACATTCGAAGAAGAGGAAATGGTAGATATTGAGGAAGTTAAAAAGAATATAGCGAACATAGAAAAGGAACTTGCTGAAGTTCAAGCCCAAATGAAAAATTATTTAGAAGAATTAGGATTATAGGAGGATTTTAAATGGAACGTATAAAAGATATAATAAACGATACGGATTCAAATGTAAGAATTTATCTTTTAAAAAAAAGGGGCTATAAAGGGAAATATGAAGCTGTAATATTTCCCAATGCCCTTGATACAAAGGTTAGAGAAATTTATGCTAAAAATTACGAACATTTTTGTGGAAATTGTGAAATCAAAGAATATGATGCTGTTCATAGCGAAAGAGGGACGATTAAGAAGCTATCGTCAGAAGATTTACCGTTTTGGAAAGGAATGATAGAGGGAATAAATATTGCAGATAGAGAAAACATATTGTTGAACAAAGAAAATTTTACAGATGATTACTCGATAATTGTGCTTGTTTATGAAAAAATAGTTTCTGAAGAATTACAACATGTATATTTAATTGCTCAATATCGTAAAGTAGAGTCTTGGTATAAAAATAGTTTAAAATTTGGTTTTGTTGCAAATACAATACAATATAAAAATGAGGAAATATTTGTACTAAATGGTTGTATTGATACAGCTATCGTCGATGAGGATGTTTTTGTTTTACAAGAAACTAATTTTGAAAAAATATTTAACTATTATGAAAAATCTAAACAGATAATTAAAACAAAAAAAAGCAAGATTGAGAAATGGTCTTTTCTGGATGATCCTAAGTTATTTTACAGCAGTGTAGAAGGAAAAAAAGGACCTACAACAAAGTTAGCTAGAGCACTAGAAAAAGCTGTTGGGGATTTTTCTACACTAGAACCATCTAAAGTAAGGGAAACATTATCTCAATATGAGGATTTTAAAAATATTGATTTTGATGATGAAAATAGAATTAAGTTTACGCCTGGGGTTAGGGATTTGATTATAGATATTGTTCGGCATACGTATGCAAGATTTTTATTTGATGATGTTTTAATACATACTAAGGGGATATAATTTTGATTAGAAAAATTATAATGTATATTTCTGCCTTTCTTCCTATGTTTTTAATTATGTGGATAAAAGAAATTTTAATTGGAATACAAAACATAATTGAAAACCCAGAGACATATTCTTTGAAATCTATATATTTAAATCCATTTTTAATTTTGCAGCTTATATTTATTATTTTTGTGAGTGGTTGTGTCTTTTGGTTGATGAAAAGGAATAAAAAAACAGGAATATATACAGTTGCTTTAATAAAAGTTAAAAATCGTTCCGCTGAATATTATCTTGCTTATTATTCTTTATTTATTCTTGCTTTAATAGAGTTTTCATTAAGTAATCTAGTTGATTTAGTTGTACTAGTATGTCTTTTGTTTGTTCTTGGTATTGTATATATAAAGAATGATTTATTTTTCATGAATCCAACCATTAATATTTTTCAGAGTTATATATATGAAATAGAATATGAGATAAATCATTCAATTGTTTCAAAACTTGTGATTTCACCAGTTAAACTTTCGGAAGGTGATTTTATTGATATTGATATTTCAGAGTTTGAGTTTACATTTTTAAGGAGGAAGCATGAAAAATATAATTAAAGATAGATTTGAACAAATCCAAAATGGAAAAATTCCACAAGGATATAAAAAAACTAAAATAGGTATTGTACCAAATGATTGGGAAGTTAAATTTTTTAAAGATGTATTTAAAATAATTAACAATAATACCTTATCAAGAAATGATATGAATAATGTAAACGGTAGAATTAAAAATATTCATTATGGGGATATATTAATTAGATACTCTGAAATTTTAGATTGTAACAATGTTGATATTCCATATATAAATGAAGGTATTGAACTTAAAAATAGTGTGTTTTTAAAAGATGGGGATATTGTATTTGCTGATACAGCAGAAGACTATACTGTTGGGAAAATGATAGAAATTATTAACGTTAATTGCTCCAAAATTGTTTCTGGTTTGCATACTATTCCCTGTACACCTAAAATTGATTTTGGTAAAAGATGGTTGGGATATTATTGCAATAGTGATAAATTTCACCATCAAATGTTACCATTAATAACAGGTACAAAAGTTTCATCGATTTCAAAAAGTTCCATTCAAAATATAGAGATAGTGTATCCGGGGGTTATTGAACAACAAAAAATTGCTGGAATTTTATCAATACAAGATAGAGTTATTGAACTTAAGAAAAGATTAATTAAAGAAAAGAAAAAACAAAAAAAATATTTAATGCAAAATCTTTTAACTGGAAAAATAAGATTAAAAGGTTTTAAAGGCGAGTGGAAGAAAGTCAAGTTGGGGGAGATATGTGATATTGTAAAAGGTGAGCAAATAAATAAAAGTACTTTAAGTAAGGCTGGAAAGTATTATGTATTAAATGGAGGGATAACATCATCAGGTTACACAGATGTATGGAATACATATGAAAATACAATATCAATAAGCGAGGGAGGGAATTCTTGCGGTTTTGTAAACTTCAATCGAGAAAAATTTTGGAGTGGAGGTCACTGTTACACATTACAAAAAATAAATGTTGACTTAATAAAAAAAGAATTCCTTTATTGCTATTTGAAACATTATGAAAATGATCTAATGAATTTGAGAGTTGGCTCAGGCCTTCCGAATATTCAAAAAAGTTCATTATATAGTTTTTATGTTATCTTCCCATCACTTGAAGAACAAGAAACCATTGCAAAAATTTTATCAACACAAGATAAAGAAATTGAACTTTTACAAAAACAATTAGAACAAGAAAAACAAAAGAAAAAAGCATTAATGCAATTATTATTAACTGGAATTGTGAGGGTATAAATGAACAAAAATGAATTAGAAAAGGAACTTTCAAAAGAGATATTAAAGAAAATTATTGATAATAACAATTATCCAGTTAAGACGAAAGAAGATTTGAAAACTATTGTCAATATTTCAAATACAAATGAGGAAATTTTTGAAAGAACACTTGCATATTTTGCAATATTGAATATAAGCAGAAAATGAGGTGAAGTAAATGGCAACAAATCCACCAACTGGAGATGGACACAGAAATGGAGCAGTAAGACAACGTTCGCAAACTTATAATCCAAAAACTAATACTTGGGTTAAAAGAGATACTAATACTGGTCGTTTTATGAGTGTTAAACATGATGGTACACCGTTTAAAGGTGTTATAAAAGAAAATATTAGTATAGGTTAAGTGAGATTTATAATCTTGCTTAATCTCCTTTATATAAATTTTAGGAGGTAGAGTATGGGAAAAGATTTATTTTCTGAATTGAATATTAGTCAAAAGCCTGCGCTTGAACTTTTACAAAAAATGGGATATACATACCTTTCTCCTGATGAATGTATTTTGCAAAGAGGTTCTTTGTATAATGTTCTTTTAAAAGGGGTATTAAGAGAACAGTTAAAAAAATTAAATCGTTTTAATTATGATAATTTAGAAGGGGAGTTTTCTTCAGCAAATATTGAAAAAGCGATTGAAGATTTAGATGAGCCGTTAACTGATGGACTTGTTAAAACAAGTGAAAAAATATATGATGCCCTTCTTTTAGGTAAAAGCTATCCGGAGATTGTTGGTAGTGGGAAAGTACAAAACTTTAATTTAAAATACATTGATTGGGAAAATATCGAAAATAATGTATTTCATGTAACAGAAGAATATCAGGTGGAGAGTGTAGATAAACAACATAATGCACGCCCTGATATTGTATTGTTTGTAAATGGGATTCCTTTTGCAGTGATAGAATGCAAAAAGTCAGATGTATCTGTTGATCAAGGAATTGAACAGACAATTAGAAATCAAAAAGCTGAATATATTCCTCATCTTTATAAATATGTTCAGATTGTAGTATCTACAAACAAAAATAATGTAAAATATGCAACTACAAATACGCCTAAAAAGTTTTGGAGTATCTGGAAAGAAGAAAATTACGTTTTTTTAGATAATGCGATAGAAAAATATATTACAGGACGAGTAGCAACAGTTCAGGATAAAAACATAATATCTTTATTTACAAAAGAAAGATTACTAGAATTGACAAAATATTTTGTTTTGTTTGATGCTAATGTAAAGAAAATATGTCGTTATCAACAGTATTTTGCAGTTAAAGAGATAATAAAAACAATTGATCAAGATGATGAACATGGAAATAGACAAAGTGGTGTTATTTGGCATACTCAAGGAAGTGGAAAGTCTTTGACAATGGTTATGCTTGCAAAATACATTTTAATGGAATTATCAAATTGTAATCCTAAAGTGGCTATTGTTAGTGATAGAAAAGAACTTGATAGTCAAATTGCAAAAACATTTGCTCATACGCGTTTAAATCCTGCTAGAGCAACAAGTGGTAAACATTTGATTGAACTTATTAAAAATAATAAAGCGGATATAATTACATCAATTATCAATAAATTTAATACTGTGGAAAATAGTGGTTTAACAGCACAAAGTCGCGATATTTTTATTCTTGTTGATGAAAGTCATCGTTCTAATTATGGGGAAATGGCGATTAAAATGCGACGTGTTTTTCCAAATGCTTGTTATATTGGTTTTACTGGAACACCGCTGATGAAAAAAGAAAAAAATACAATGACTAGGTTTGGTAAACTTATTCATAAATATACAATTAAAGATGGTGTAGATGATAAAGCTATTGTCCCTCTTATTTATGAAGGACGTTTTGTTGAACAAAAGGTTGATGAAGAAGGTATTGATTTATGGTTTGAAGAAACGACTAAAAGACTTACAGAAAATCAAAAGCAGGATTTAAAAGATAAATGGAGTAGTCTTAAAAGACTGTCATCTACAAATGCAAGAATAAAAAGAATTGCACTGGATATTAATAGACATTTTTTAGAAGGGTATAAGCATACTGGATTTAAAGCTATGCTTGCAACGAATTTTAAGAAAGATGCAATTAGATATCTGGAAGCATTTGAACAACTTGGTGATTTGGAATGTGCGGTTGTTATCTCAGCACCTGATATGCGAGAAGGTGATACAGACGTTGATGAATCTACCGATGATAAAGTAAAGGCATACTGGGAAAAAATGATGAGACAGTATGGGGATGCAGAACGTTACGAAGAAGCAGTTAAAAATAAATTTATTGATGGTGAAATTGATATTTTAATTGTATGTTCTAAACTTTTAACGGGATTTGATGCGCCTATTTGTCAAGTTCTATATATAGATAAAGAATTAAAAGAACATGGATTATTACAAGCTATTGCACGAACAAATCGTTTAATGGATGGGAAAGATTACGGTTTAATTGTTGATTATAGAGGGTTAATTAAAAAGCTTGATACTGCTATGAATATGTATAGTGGCGCAGGTTTAGAAAAATTTGATTCTAAAGATCTAAATGGAACAATTGCAGATGTAATATCGATTGTTGGAAAATTAAGGGAAAGTTATACAAGATTAGTTGAATTATTTTCATCTATAAAAAATAAAAATGATGTAGAAGAACTAGAAACATATCTAGCTGATAAAAAAATTAGAGAAGAATTTTATAATTGTCTTTGCGTATTTGGAAAAAATTTAAATATTGTAATAAACTCTGAATCTGCATACAATGAATTATCTAATGATGAATTACTAAAATATAAACAATCATTTACATTTTGGCAAAAATTACGTCGAAGTGTTAAAATAAGATATTTTGATGCTATTGATAACAAAGAGTACGAACCTTTAATGCAAAATTTACTAGATTCTCATTTATCTGTTGCAGGTTTAAAACAAATTACTGCTCCTGTTGATATTTTAAATAAAGAAGATTTTGAAAAAGAGATAGACTCTCTTGCTTCAAATAAGGCAAAAGCGGATGCAATCCATAGTGGTATGACAAAAAGCATTAGTGAAAAATATGATGAAAATCCTGCATATTATGATAGTTTTTCAAAAAGAATCAAAGCTGTTTTACAGGAATACAAAGATAGAGTTATAAACGATGCTGAATATTTATCAAAAATGACACAAATATTAAGCGACTATTCTCAAGGGAAAAGTGAGATTAATTATCCTGAAAAATTGAAAGGGAATGTTCATGCACAAGCTTTTTATGGGGTTATTGGCGCTATTTTGCAAGATGAATTAAAGCAAATATCTCCTGGAATGTGTGTTACAGAAGAAACTATTCCCTATGGTGATGCATCAAAAAAACAAGAACAAACAATTTATGTAAAGGAAGATAATTTAGGCTATTATATTTCTAAACAAGATTTGATTGCAGGAATCGCAATAGAAATAACTAAAATTGTTCAAAATCATAGTATGGTCGATTGGACGAATAATAAAACAATTCATGATAAAATTGCACAAGATATCGATGATTTATTTTATGAATATGAAAAAGAAAAAGGGATAAAAGTATCTTTTGATGTAATTGATAAAGTAATAGAAAATGTAAAAACAGTAGCACTTAGGAGGTTTTAATGATTAGAACATTACAACTTGATAAGCAATGGGTGCAGTATGATTTAACTTACAAAAATATTAAAAATATAAATTTAAGAATTAAATCGGACGGTAGTATTATGGTATCAGCACCAGAACATATTTCTTGTGATAAAATTGATCAATTTATGACCGCAAAAAGTAACTATATTATAAATTCACTTAATAAATTTAAAGAAATGCCTATTTATAAACCAAAAGAAAAAAGATATATAAGTGGCGAAAGTTTTAAATATTTAGGAAATGATTTAAGATTAAAACTTATTTTACAAGATAAAAATGAGGTTCATAGTGATGGGATATATATCTATTTAGGAGTTAAAGATAAGGATAATTATTCGAAAAAGAAAAGCTTAGTAGAAAATTGGATACGATATCAAACAATGAAAATATATACTGAGATTGCTTATGACGTATACAAAAAGTTTATAAAATATGGTATTGATTTTCCAATAATTAAAATAAGAAAAATGAAAAAAAGATGGGGTTCTTGCCAGCCTCAAACAAAAACCATTACTATTAATTCACAACTAATTGAAGCGCCTAGATTTTGTATAGAATATGTGATGATGCATGAATTTTGTCATTTTATTCATCCAAATCATTCTAAAGATTTTTATACATTATTACAGGTGATGATGCCTGATTGGAAAGAAAGGAAAAAAATGTTAGAAGTAAAAGTTTTTCCGTATATTTAATAAAATATTTTATACGATTTTCTTATTAATTTGAAAACATAATATTGTTATAAATATTTTGTTGTTAGTTGATTTTAAAATTTTTGAAGAAATGGAGTAGACAAAAATGATTGAAGATGTTATTGAAACATACAAGAGGAATTGTACTATTTATGGTCAATTTGATATACTTTATAATAATTGGATAATATTTGCGACAATAGCTGTGCTAAGTGGAGTAATTGATTACCATGTTTATAAATATCTACATAATATTATTAATGAAATATTTTTAATATATGTATTAGTATTTATTATTGCCATAGTTGAGATTGCATGTTTCAGTATTACAGGATATTATGTTTTTTCTAGGTAAAAACTTATACTATTGCTAAACTTAACGAATTAATTAGCGACGAAAAAAATGAGGAAATAAAAAATAGAGCGCAAACAAAAATGAAAGAAATAGAGAAAACAGACTTTGAGATGAAATACCTTGTTTAAAGTAATAAAGTTAATAAAATATATAATGTCATTAGATTCGAAAAATTTATGATAGAGAGTAACATAAATTCTTCAAATAAAGCAAAAAAGATACAAAAAGAAATTAATGAGTATATAAAAGATATAAATAATACATACGCTATTTCAAATTGACGTTTTTGGGAGTTAGTGCAACAATAATTATGACTCAAATTATTGAATATGCACAGGCAGTATATTTTCCAACGAATTCAACGGTGTTTGAATGGGAAAAAATATTGTTGTTTCTTTTAGCAATTGGTCCTTTTATTATGTTTTTAGTAATTAGTGAGTATATTTATAAAAAAGTACTTTATTTAAAGGAATTAAAAGAAAAAAGGACTTTAAAAAATTTATCTAATAAATTAAATGATTTTGATTTTGATGGAAATAAATTAGAGATATATATAGATGATGAATAAAAAATAAGAGATGGGTATAGATGAGAATTATACCATATAATATATACTCTAGATATTATTTAGCTATGATTTTATATGGGGAAAAAGGGGAGGATAAAATGCCAACTTCTAATATAAAAGCATTGATTAATAATGAGACTCATAAAGTTTGGGAAGTTGTTTTAAATGTTGAAAAATATAAGTTGTGGCGCAGTGATATCAGTAAAACAGAAATCATAAATGAAAAACAGTTTATTGAGTACACTAAAGAAAATTATGCTACTACATTTACTATCACTGTTGAAGAACCATATAAACGATGGGAATTTGATATAGAAAATAGCAATATAAAAGGCCATTGGATTGGTGTTTTTACTTCTAATGGAAATCAAACAGAAATAGATTTTACAGAAGATATAATCGCTAAAAAATGGTTTATGAAACCTTTTGTTAAATCTTATTTAAAGAAACAACAGGCACAATTTGTTAAAGATTTGAAGGATTTGTTAGAACAATAGATTAAATTTGTAGAGGTGGTAAAACTGAGAAAATTAAGCTTAAATGATAAGTTGGCTATTGGATTAGGTTTAGTAATAGGATTGATTTTTGGATCTATATTTAAAGAAAAAAATAAAAGCGATAAATAAATTTAGTTGATAGTAAATTGAAATTGATGGAGTATTATAAAAATCATACTATCCATAATCATTACTATTTTGTAGTTTTATCACTAGATATATCAAGCCCTATTATGTTATGCTTACATAATTTACTACTGTTGAGAAGTATCGAATATAAAAATGATAAAGAAAAATCAGGTTTATTATTACTTTCTTAATAGCTTTATTTGTATATATAGTTGTAATTTATAATTTTTTTGTAGCCTGAAATATTTTTTCATTTGTTGGGAATTAAATAGTCTAACAAATTCTAATTTTATATTATTACTATAAATAGTGAAATTAATATAAATGAAACATCTTTTTATTTTGTATTATTTGTATTATAATATATAATACAAAGAGGTGATATAAATGAAATGGTTAAGTCTAATAACTATGCTATCAGTGGAAGTTGTGATTTATTATCAATCGAAAAGTGATGCAAAATATTGTGAGCAACGATTATTTTTGATATCGATTCCAGCATATGCTTATGAAAGTCAGGAAGTAAAAGTGCTTTGTCATGGGTTTAAAAAAGAAAATCAAAGAAATTATCTTGTAATTGCACTTTTAGCTTTACCGATTATATTTTTATCTGGAATTGCAAATCTTGTTTATATGATTGCGTGGTTTGTGATTTTAGTTATTGGATCGAATTTTGCTTTAAGGAAGTATCGTAGTTTATTAAAAGAGTTAAAAAAAGAAAAACAATGGATAGTTAAAGAAGAAAGAAAAATGCATGTTGATTTAAAATTATCAGCGTATATGGAAAATGTAAAAACTAATTGGTATCTTTTTGCTATACCATTAAGTATGGATCTTGTACTATTTGGCTTAGGAATTTATTATAAACAAATGATTTTAGTAGCAACAGCACTATTGATGATATTTATTTTATGCGTTGGAAGTTATTTTATTTCTCGTATGGCTAACCAAGCGTATACGAATGATACTGATTTAAATATATCATTGAATTTAGCACGTAAGAAAAGTTATTTTATGGCTTTGTTTTATATTGGTTGTGGTGATGCTTGCTTTAATTTAGGGTTATTTATGCTTGATAAACAATTTATATTTGGTTTATTATGCTTAGGGCTTGCTGTTTGTGTAATGATTTTAATGGTTTATACGTTATTATCTTTTCCACGATTAAAAGCGCGTATGATTCGTCTTTATGAAGATAAATTTTATTACCAAAATAGTGATGAAGTTTGGTGTGTAGGAATATTAGGAGCTGTCTATGATAATCCTGGAGATCCTAGAACCTTGGTTCCTAGTCCAAATGGCATGCAAATGATATTTAACGCGGCTAAACCAGGTTATCGTTATTTTATGCTCATCATTGTTGGTGTTATAATTTTGTTTTTAGGTTATATTTTTGGTTATCCTTATTATTTAGATCAACGCCATGAACTTGCTGAATTAACTTTAACCAAGACAACATTATGTGTTGATAGTCCTTTTTACAAACGAGAATGGGCATTAGAATCCATTGAAAAAGTAGAGTGGAGTGAAAATTTAGGTAAAGGTGTTCGTGTCAATGGAACAGATACAGGAGTTTATGGAAAAGGCCATTATCGTTTTGATCGTTATGGCGATTGTGAAGTCTATTTAGCTTCATTGCATCCGGCTTATATTATTTTATATACCCAAGAGGGAATATTTATTGTTAATGATGATGAACAAGAACAAACAAAAGCTGTTTATAAACAGCTAGTAAAGAAGGTGGAATAGATGATTATTGAAATTGATTATGAAAGTGAAACACCAATATATTTGCAGTTAAGAAACGAAATCGTTCGTGGAATCGGCAGTGGGCAATTTAAGTATGGTGAAAATTTACCAACTGTTAGAACTTTAGCTAATGATTTACAAGTCAATACAATGACTGTAAGTAAAGCTTATAATCTTTTAAAACAAGAAGGATATATCGTAACTGATCGACGTAATGGGGCTAAAGTTTATCCACATAAAGATGAAAGTGAAGCTTATCGTCAAAAATTAGAACATGAAATTTCTTTAATTGCCAGTGAAGCAATTGTAAAAGGAATGGATAAAGAAGATTTTATAACGATTTGTCAAAATATGCTTAAAACAATTTCTTTTACAACTCCTAAACTTGAAAATCAATCTTAGTTAAATAAGATAGAGGATGATAATGATGAAAACATCTAAAATATTATCCAATATCAGTATCGATATAGTCAATAATAAATCCCAACTGTTTCTTTCTTTGCAAATAGTAAAACCAGTCTTATAAAATAAAAAGACTGGTTTAAAATATATTAATTATAATTTTATAGAATATAGTTATTACAGTAAACTTGCTTGTTTACTAAATTCATCATAGCCTTTAAAGGAAAGTAAAAATAAAAATTATTTTTCTTCTATTCTATTGAAAATTGCAGTTACTTTTCTAATATATATTGTAGATAGTTTTGATAAATGAGATATTATATAATAAAGAGTAAAAAAGAAAGAAAACTAAATAGGTAAAAAATGAGGTAATGGAAGTAACGTGGAGAGGAAATATGAGTCAATATACAAGAGAAAATAAAGGTAATAGTTTAATAGAGTTTTTAGACAATTATGTTGTTGTTGATATTGAAACAACAGGATTTAGTCCTGTAGCAAATGAAATCATCGAAATTGGTGCGCTTAAAGTCGTAAACAATGAGGTTATAGATGAATTTAATGTTTTGATTAAGACTGAATCAAAAATTCCTGATAATATTGTCAGATTAACTGGAATAACAGATGAATTATTGAATGATTCTGGTATCGATGCAAGGGAAGCAATTATACTATTTGATAAATTTGTTTGTGATTCTGTTTTAGTAGGACACAATGTAAATTTTGATGTAAATTTCTTATATGATTATTTTGAACGTTATATCAAAAAACAACTTACAAATGATTTTATTGATACCCAACGAATTGCTAAAGGACTAATAAAAGATACATATAATCATCAATTAAAAACACTTGCTAGAAAGTTTGATATTCAAAATACAAATGCTCATCGTTCGCTTAATGATGTTTATGTAACAAATGAGTTATACAAAAAATTGAGGCATTATAGTGAGCATTACACTGAAATTCGAATGAAAGAAATCGCTCCTCTATTAATAATGGATGATTTATTAATGAACAAAAAAATATCATTTAAAACAAAACTAAAATTTTTGGATAATAGTGTAATAGAAGCAGTTTTAATAAAACTAAATTCTAAACCGTATTTCTTTCTAGCTAAATATGCGGATATTTTAGTTGTTAATGATAATATATATGAAAAATTACAAAAACCATTAGATGAAAATGATCAGTATATGAGGTTTTTTAATGGATGGATGTTTAATGCACAAAATAGAATGAAAGAAAATAATTTAATCGTTATTTCAGAATCGGATTTTTGCAATAAACTTGGAATTCCCACAACATTTAAAATTGATAAAGAACTTGATGAAAAAAACATATTGTATGGTAAAACATGTGTATTTACTGGCACACTAGAAAGAATGAGTAGGAAGCAAGCTGAAACAATAGTTACAAGTATAGGTGGTATAATTGGTAAAGGTGTAACAAAGAAAACAAATTACTTAATTTTAGGTAATAATGACTATAATGCAGCAGTTAAAAATGGAAAATCATCTAAACATAAAAAAGCTGAAGAATTACAGGCCAAAGGTTCTAAAATAGAAATTATTCCAGAAGATATATTCTATGAATTAATTGGAGAAGATGAATAACATTTAAAATGAAGTAATCTAATTTATCAGATAAACTACATTTATATTAATTAATTTAAAATTAGGTTATGATGATTATAGATACCTCTCAAAAGAGTACGGATCAAGCAGTAAATGTTGCTCTAGTATATCGAAACTGATTGGTTAGTTATCGAATTACAGAAGAGACATTGAATGGTAATAAACGTGCTGAATATGGAAAGGCTTTGATAAAGCTCCCTATATCATTGTTATCGATTTTATAATACATTTCCAGAGATTGTTTGCCACATTGTGGCAATAATCTAAAAATATTCTTTCGTGGTTGCATTATCGTGTTTTGATCCAAGTTGAAGATAAGATTGCTAGAGATTGATATGCTACTGAAGTATTGAATGAATTTTGGAGTGTTAGAACATTACAAAGAAATATATCATCTCAACATTGCTATCGTTTACTAAAAGCATAGAAAAAAGGACTCGTGAATATCAAAATGATAAATTATCATTTGTCTCAAATACTATAAAATTATAGAGAGGAAAGTAACTATGACATTACAAAATAAACTTGGCATTACTGATTCAGTAGAATTAGCCAAAGCTGAAGAAAAAATCAGTAAAAAAAGAGCAATAGAACTTTTTGAAAGTGGGTATTTGAATAATCTTGAAGCCGGAACTTTTAAATTGCTTGCTGAAATACACAAATATTTATTTGATTTGATTTATGATTTTGCTGGGCAGATAAGAACTGTTAATATTGCAAAAGGTAATTTCCGTTTTGCTCCGCTTATGTATTTACAAGTAGCTCTTGAAAATATCGAAAAAATGCCTCAATCAACATATGATGAAATCATAGAAAAATATATAGAAATGAATGTTGCGCACCCTTTTCATGAGGGAAATGGCAGAAGTATAAGAATTTGGCTCGATTTGATTTTGAAAAAAGAATTAGGTCAAGTTGTTGATTGGAGCCTTGTAGATAAAGAGGATTATCTTTCTGCTATAGCACGTAGTCCCATTAAAGATATTGAAATTAAATATATATTAAAGCAAGCGCTGACAGATAAAATCAATGACTGTGAGGTTTATATGAAAGGTATTGATCACAGTTATTATTACGAAGGGTATTCTACATTTAAAACAAGTAATTTGTAATTAAAATACTTTATCAGCGACAGAAGTTAATATTAAAGAATAGCTGTTGCTTGTCGGTTTTCAATAAAAGAAAGAGAAACAATAATGGAACAAAAAATAGTATCATGGTTCTAGGTTTTTGTAGGAGAACTATTTGCTACAATATATTAGATTTTTTATAGTGTCAAGCAAAAATGAAAATGTCCCAAAAAAAGTTAAACATTAGCACCAGAACGGTGCTTTTGTTTTTGAACATAATTGTTAAATGACATTCTTTTC
>JAGZCC010000131.1 GCA_018369555.1 Thomasclavelia spiroformis | reverse complement strand
GCTAATAGCCAAACAGTATCTGATTTATTAAATCAAATTATGCCATGCTTAGCTTCACTGTTAGTATTCGCAACTACTTATTGGGGAATTGTTATTAAAAAGATAAAACCTATTACTATGATTGTATTAATGACAATTATTGGTATTGGTGGTGCATATTTAGGAATTTTAGGTTAAAAAGAAGGTTGTAAGGAGAAAAGTAACTATGTTAACAATGGAACAATGTATTCGTGAAACACCCATAAGAATGATGGAAATAGTAGAAAATCACCAGAACTTATTTAAAGAAGTTGTAAAAAATAGATATCAAAAAATTATAATTACTGGTTCTGGTTCTAGTTATCATGCTGGAGTGGCAGCGAAAGAATGTATGTTAAAGTATATGCAAATACCAGTAGAAGTCTTATATCCCTTTGAAATAGAATCTTATATTTTTCAAAATTCTCAAACTACATTAGTAATAGGAATATCGCAAAGTGGAACAAGTTTAAGTACATATCGTGCTATGAAAAGGGCAAAGAAACACGGATGCCATATAGCATCTATGTCGGGTAGAGATGATAATGCAGTAGTATTAAATGAAGTTGCAGATTATATACTGACAGTTAAATGTGGAGAAGAAGGGGATTTACAACCCAAAACAAAAGGTATGTTATGTACGATTGCTAACTTAATGTTACTAGGAGTGTATTGGGCAAAAACATATGGAATTATTGATCAAACAGCATATAAAAAATTCTTACAAAGCTATAAGAATGTAAGTAATAATCTCATAAGCATCGTTGATGATGCAGAGCAGTGGATTCAAAAAAATGGAAAGACATTGGTAAAGGCAAAAGATATTCGTGTAGTTGGAACCAAAGATGTATTTGGCATTACATTAGAAGGAAGTTTAAAATTAGTAGAAACTTTAAGAGTACCAGTATCTGGTTATGAATTTGAAGAGTTTACACATGGAATTTATAATGCTATCAATGATTCTTCCTATTTATTTTTATTAGATACTAATGTAGAACCAAGGGTGGAGACATTAAAAACAGTATTATCGCAATGGACAAATAATATTGTTATTATTGGAACAAAATTAACTGATAAAAAAGATTTTTATGTAAATAGTTTGAAAAAGAAAGACTTTGTATCTTTTGAATATATAATATTGTTATTTATGATATGTGAAAAAGTATCGGCATTAAAAGGTATTGATATACAAACAACTAAAGATGCTAGCTTTCATGCCAAATTAGGTAGCAAAATTTTAAGAGATGAATAACTATTAATATTTCCTCCCTGAAATATTAAAGTATAATTTATATCATTAATAAAGTAAAAATAACTAAAAAAACTTGTTTCATTATAATTAATGAAATAAGTTTTTTTGCTATATAAAAAGAAAGATATTTTAATTGAAAGAAAAAGGCTTAATACTAGAGAGGAAAGTGAGGACAATTTTCATGAGAACAGTCTGTATTCAACAGGTATCTTATAACCCTGTATGGGTGCGGGAAAAGAAAAAAATACAATCTTTTGGAATAATCATTAAAAAAGCTGATTATATTTTAGCAATTTTAAAAGGTATGAAAATGCTATATCAATGGAAAGTGATCTATCTGAAGTATTTAATTTATTAAAAGTGGATTTTAAAAATGAAGAAAATATATGATAGTTCAGATATGAATAAAGGAACATAAGTAGATTTTACTAAGTTGTTTCATTTTATTGAAAATGGATTAATAAAAAAGAAATCAAGAGAATTGAGAAAATTTATATTTATCATCTAACAAGATATTATGGCAAATACGAAAAGTGCTTACCACTGGGAAAGTTATTAGTAACCCAAAATTAATTTAAATATTTTTAGAAGGTAATGATTGTTTATTTCTAAAAAATAATGATAACTCGGATATATAGACGCTTGGGACATCTTGGCAAAGACTTTTGTATAAATGTTTTTTTTATTTGGGCGGACAAAGAGTATAGGATTAAAGAATATTTAAATGATTTGAGGTATTCACTAGAATTGATAAATGATATAAGTCTTGAAATCGAGAAGGTAGATGATAGTATTAATCTAGAAAGCAAATACAGAGAAGTGTTCAAAAATTATGGAGCAGCGGTTTTATGTGTCCTCATAGAAGAAGTTAATTTTTATAGTGACAATAATATAGATACTAATACTAAAATTATCTATTTTTAAAAATTTTATTAGCTAGATTGACTTTCCATTACTATTCAGATACTTTATCAGGAACTGATAGTGACATTGTGGTTTATATGGATAATGAATTTGAGGGGACCGTAGAGAGATTTATTAATATTGATAAATAGAAAAGTGCATAAATCATATAGTACATGGAATGGGTTAGATGTATATCCTATAAATGATAATGTGATTCTTTTGGTATATTGTATATTTAATAGTGAAAGAAGACAAAGAAGACTATAGATGCAGGATATACTCCGTATAGCAGTTGTATTAATTAAATATGAAAACCTTAATTTGTCAGTTAAAAGTAAATAATTAATGTTTAAGTGTGTAGTTCGTTGAATTACGCACTTTTAAATTTTATAATCGTTTTGGAATCAGTTTAATTACTAATGATGTGTTAATAATTAAATTAAAGGCAGTTGAGGTGAGAATGATGAGTGCAGGAAACAGGATATATATGGCTATAGATTT
>JAGZCC010000130.1 GCA_018369555.1 Thomasclavelia spiroformis | reverse complement strand
TTTAGTTAATTCAAATGTAAAAGCAGAGAAAATTACATCGTTTTTAATGTTCTTTCTCTGCTTTAAGTTATTTTAAAATTTTAACTTAATGACATTGCCACTTTGGCTTCACTACTTGTATATATTAAAAAGTATATTTTATTTATTGAAAACATTGAGATTTTAAAAACTAATAACTAAGGTAGTTTTTAAAATCTCAATGAAGAAATAAATTGTTCATAGGCATCTGCCCATTCTTCAATAGGGAAAGTTGCACCTCCATTTGTACTTTTTAAAAGATTATTCCAAAGAGTTTCATTCAATGCTAACAAGTCGCCAATTTTTATTTCGCAGTCATATTCAGCAGATATTTTACAAAAATTTTCCATTGGTTCTTTTGTATCATATGTAGCTAATAATTTTTCTTTTAATTCAACATTATTTAATGCAAGATTTAAAAGTTTATCTAATGCATCGTTAATTGTCATAATAATCGCACTCCTTTAGAAATTTAAAATAATTATACTCTCAAAATATATAATTTGCAAGATAATTTTAATAAATAAATTATTATTAAATAGATTTAAAAGGTATACAAATTAAAAAACTTGAAACATCAGTTAAAATATTAACAATAATTTCCATAATATCACCACATATTCTAGAATTATTTTCTTCTAAATAAATTAGTGCCTTATTGTAAAAAATTTATGTATCTGATTGAATTCCTTAGTATTTTCTAAAATATTAGAGGTATTTCAATTATACCATAAAGGCATTTTTGAGTTGTATAGCATTCTATATATTCATTATCGTTATTTATTATACTTCCTACATTTAAGCGATGAATATCCATAACTTTTATTGCTCAAGCATCATAACTGGTGAAAATATTATTTTTAAAATCTGAATATTTGTATACTTTAACTAATTGTATTTTAGATATTTCATATATAAATTTATTTATTGTCGCGAACTTTTTAGACTCTTTTAAAATCTTGTTATCTTTTGAATATGTAATATATTTTAGAGCATAGCAATCCATAGTTATTATACCATCTATAATTTGATTTATCTCTTTCAGATTTTATATAGCCGTCTTTTTCATACATATTATGGTGTTTGTTGTTATACCTAATATTTTAGCTAAGTCGCTTATTTTATATATATTATACCTCATTGCTTATTTGTAATAATTATAACATAAAAATAAAAAATTGCAAAAAAAAATAAAAATCCTATTGACCTTGAAGTAACTTCATAGTTTATTATAAAAGTGTCAATATACTTTATTGACAATAAAAAAAGAGAAAATCAAATGGATAATTTTAAAATCCAATATTTAGACGCTTTCTATCAATGTTATTATCTGTTGTTTGGTTGTTTGTTCAATGCAAGTGACAATATTTGTATCAGATATTATCAGTCAGGGTATTTGGGCTATTACAAATGATGCGAGCAGTTGTACTGCTGTTTATAGTGATATTGGTTTTACCTATTGTAGTCCAACTACTCAATTAATGTATGGTAGTAACGGTGGTAAAAACTATGTTAGGTCGCAAAATATAAATGGTTCAGACAGTAATGGGCTACACCTGATATTGAAGTTGAAAAGGGCTATACATATTATATTACTCTTTCGGATTCAAAAATGTTTTGTTATTGTGCTGATATACCTTTAATATTGGTATCTATAATGTTAGATTTGCAAACAAAACTACTGGTGAAAGTAAAATGCTGTAGTAACTAAAATCACAAATTGATATAATAATATTTGACAATGATGATGTTATTACTTCAAGTGATGTTAATCAACTTAAGTATGGTGGAAATGTTGGTGAAAGCTTTAATTCTATGTTTGATAATAAATTAAAATATTAATTTGACATTCTGTTTAATTTTGGATATATATTCTCTTTTTAGAGCTACCTGAAGTTAGGTAGCTCTTTTCAATAATAATTAGTAAGAAAACTATTAATTTGGTTGTATTATTTGTAGCTATTATCATTTTTTATATTTTATACAATATTGAAAATATTTATTTTATCAAGTTGTAGTTGCTATTTTCTTTGTCAAATGTTTTTAAGTTTTTTTACATTTCCTATATCTGTTACAATATTATATCCAGCACATTTAACCCTATTTTCAAGACAATTACGACATTGTGCAGATTCATCTCCAGTACATATTTTGTTTTCGTAAAGAGTGTAAAGTTTTCTAACACTAACAGGTGAAAGATTAGGCATAACAACATTTGCACCAGCTTTTAGACCTAATTCTCTACCGTGAGGGTTAACTGTACCTAATGCAGTTGTAGCAGGTATTAGGGCATACGGAAACATAAGTCTTAAAATTGATATAAGCTTTAATGTTAATTCAAAACTCCCATTTGTTTTATCTTTAAATGGTGTTTGATTATGCGTAAGATATGGTCCTATTCCAATCATATCTGGTTCAAGTTGTTGTAAAAATCTTAAGTCCTCAATTAAATTTTCGGTTGTTTGATAAGGTGAACCAACCATAAAACCAGAACCAACTTGATAGCCTATATTTTTTAAATCAAAAAGACATTGTTTTCTATTTTTAAGACTCATATTTTCAGGATGAAGAAGTTTGTAATGATTTTCATTTGATGTTTCGTGTCTTAATAAATAGCGGTCAGCACCAGCATTAAAATATGCTTTATAGCTTGCTTTTGATTTTTCGCCTATTGAAAGAGTGACA
>JAGZCC010000129.1 GCA_018369555.1 Thomasclavelia spiroformis | reverse complement strand
GTCATACCTATTCGCAATAATAGCTTGTGATTGTTGTTTAAATTCGTTTAAATTATTTACTACTCTACTTCCAAAGAAAGTTTCACCATCTTTTAAAGTTGGCTCATAAATAATAACTTCAGCACCTTTTGCTTTAATACGTTTCATTACACCTTGAATTGATGATTGTCTAAAGTTATCACTATTAGATTTCATAGTTAATCTATATACACCAATAACTACATTATGTTCTTTTGATTGATCCCATGAATCATTAGCTTCATATGCTCCAGCAATTTCTAATACTCTATCAGCGATGAAATCTTTTCTGGTTCTATTACTAGCAACTATCGCACTCATCATTTCTTGAGGAACATCCTGATAGTTAGCTACTAATTGTTTAGTATCCTTTGGTAAACAATAACCACCATATCCAAATGATGGATTATTATAATGAGAACCAATTCTAGGATCTAGACATACACCATTAATAATATTTTGGGTATCTAATCCTTTCATTTCTGCATATGTATCTAATTCATTAAAGTATGACACTCTTAAAGCTAAATAAGTATTAGCGAATAATTTAACTGCTTCAGCTTCTGTATACCCCATAATTAATGTTTCAATATCTTCTTTAATAGCCCCTTCTTTAAGTAAACCTGCAAATGTATTTGCAGCTTCTACTAATCTAGGATCATTCATATCTGTTCCAACAATAATTCTAGATGGATAAAGATTATCATATAACGCTTTTGATTCTCTTAAAAATTCAGGAGAGAAGATAATATTCTTAGATCCTGTTTTTTCTCTAATACTTTGAGTATACCCTACAGGGATAGTACTCTTAATAATCATGACAGCTTCTGGGTTATATTCTATGACTAATTTGATTACTGCTTCCACTGCACTAGTATCAAAGAAGTTCTTCTTTGAATCATAGTTTGTAGGAGCTGCAATCACCACAAATTCAGCATCACTGTATGCTTCTTTAGCATTTAATGTAGCTACTAGATTTAAATTTTTTGTACTTAAAAAAGCCTCAATTTCATTATCCTGAATTGGAGACTTTTTATTGTTAATCATATTAACTTTTTCTTCAACAATATCCACAGCCATCACTTCGTGATGCTGTGCTAATAATGTAGCTATACTTAATCCTACATATCCTGTTCCTGCTACTGCTATTTTCATAAACCCTCCTTATAAACCATTTAATACTATTTTTATACCATTTAAATTCTTTTTCCTAAAAAGTTAACTAAGAAAATCAATATATACCTAGTGATTACTAAATATAAAAATAAAACTTTTCATTGTGAATATCTATTTCTTATATACAAATTATAAATAAAAAATATGCAATACTATTAATTTTAAATTTTATAATTCTAAATATTATTGTTTTATAGATTTTTGTTTAAAATATATAAACCAACCTATCAAAAATAAAATCTTAAAAAAATGATAATTTAGTTTTACATAAACTGTACAACACAACAAAAACATCAACAATAAATATTTCCTATAAACTTTTTCATCTTTAATATCTACAAAACAGTGCATACCATTTGACCTTAATTTAATTACACACGAGCTAAGAAATCCAATAAAAACAGTTAATCCAGGAATACCCCAGTATAAGATATACCTCATATATAACGGATCAGTACCTTTATATGCATTACCTATACTATTGCTAAAAATACCATCACCAATCAACCACGTTTTAAAGTGCTCTGGAAGAAAATACATATCTTCAAAAATAGTTTTAAGGGTATTAGGAGAATTTGCACTATATGTATTGTTATTTGGAATATACTGAAACATCCATTTGAAAGTATCACTGTATTTAGTAATAAATTCAGGAAATATAATAAGTATTGAAAAAACAATTATTAATACAATAATACTTGCAAAAAAAATGAACCTAATTTTTTTAATTATTTTCCTATCAAAAATAAGTATGAATATTAAAGAGATAATTAATCCAATAGATATACTTCTAGCCAAAAATAGTCCGCTAATTACTTGCAATATATAAATAATAATTAATATGTTTTTTTCTTTGGATGATGTAGTTGTTAAATATAAATAACTTGTACTTAATAATGCTACTGACATTGTAAACGAACCAAAATCAAATCTTGTACCTAATCCTACAGATCTAATACCACTTTCTAACGAGAGTATTTCCCTAGCACTTATGGTTTGAATTGAAATAATATATTCTTTAAATTCTGGTAAAACAAAGCAACATAAAATAATTATACATTGAATCACTGAAACTAATAATATTATTCTATGATAATCGCTTATATCTTTAATGATTTTTCTTCCCAACCATGCAACTAAAAAGGAAGAAAAGAAAGGAAATACAATATTTCTAATAATTTCATTACGAATGAATGTCAAATCTAAACTATTATTAAAAAAAAGAACCATTATAGCCCAAAATATCATAATAAAAAACAAAAATAAGCAATAAAAATCCCGTTTTGTCATTTTAATTACTTTTGTTTTTATATTGAATACGAAAAATATCACAATTCCAACATAACCTAAAATCGAATTAGTTGAATAATTAACTTGTGAAAAAAAACAGTCGTAGAAAAAAAAGAAAAAAACAAAAAGATATGCTAAATATTTTAGACTAAATTTTATATCTAATTTTCGATTATCCGCATAAACACTATACTTTCAAGTATTTTGAAGTATAGAAAAAACTCATTTTACCACGAATTTACCACGAT
>JAGZCC010000128.1 GCA_018369555.1 Thomasclavelia spiroformis | reverse complement strand
AAAAGTGACAGCTTTAAAAGAAGGTAGTACAACAATTACTGTAACAACAACAAATGGAAAAGAAGCAACATGTAAAGTTACAGTAACAAAAAAACCAGTACCAATCGAAAGTGTAAGTTTAAATAAAACAACTTTAACTTTAAAAACTGGTGTGGCTGAAACATTAGTAGCAACAATTAATCCAAGTGAAACAACTGATGATACAACATTAACATGGAAATCAAGTAATGAAGAAGTGGCAACAGTAGATTCACAAGGAAAAGTAACAGCGCTAAAAGCAGGTAGTACAACAATTACGGTAACAACAGTAAATGGAAAAGAAGCAACATGTGAAGTTACAGTTTTAAATGCAACTGCCTTAGAAGATGCAATTGATAGAGCAGAAGCTATTGATGGAAGTACATATACAGTAGATAGCTACAGTGCTTTACAAACTGTAATTGTAAGTGGAAAAGTTGTTCTTGAAAGTGCAACAGCAACTCAAGATGATATTGATTTAGCAACTGAAGCAATTGTAACTGCAATTGATAATTTAGTTGAAAAAGCATCTCAAGATCTATTAGCTACATTAACAGCTAAACTTGATGAATGTAAAGCAATGGAAAGTAACTATACTTCAGAAGAATTTGCACAATTAAAAGCTATCATTGTTGAAGTAGAAGCATTATTGAAAACTGATCCAAATAATATAGCTGCTGCTGATGCGCTAGCAGCTTTAGAAAAATTAACTGAAGCAAGTGATGCATTATATTTAAGCTCTGCGTTAAAAGAATTAGGTATTACAGTTGAAGAGGCTAAAAAAATATTAAATGGTGATTTAAGTGAATATACTGAAGCAAGTGTAACAGCATTAAAGAATGCATTACAAACTGCAGAAGATTTAATAAATGCTGGAAGTAAAAATATTGAGTTAATAAGACAAGCTAATGAAGATTTAAAATCAGCAATTGATAATCTTAAAGAAATTACAACTGATGTAAATAAATCATCATTAAAATCTGCAATAGCTCTTGGTGATTGCATGATGGAAAATATTGATAAATATCGACCAGCAACAGTTGAAGGATTTGAAGAATTATTACAAAGAGCTAAAGATGTAAATAGTAGTGAAACAGCAACTCAAGATGAAATCAATAGAATTACTGAAGAGTTGATTATTGCTATTTTAAATGCAAGATTAGATCCAAGTAAATAATTAAGATTAGAAAACTAATTATAACAAATTGATATTTTATAAAATTTGATGTTTTAAATCTTTTATAATTTTGGTATTGAGTAAAGATAGAAATAATGATGATAATAAGTTATTGATATTTTTATTCGATGTAATACGAGAATGATACGATTTAAATTAGTAGACATTATAAATAATCGGTAATTTAAAATAACGTGGGATCTCCCCATGATATTAATTACCAATTGCACTGGGGCGAATAATCGCCCCAGTATTTTTGTATACAAAAAAACCACAGATAATCTATGGGACAGGAAAAAGCATTAGTGTAGTGATAATGTTAAAGTATATGTTTCACATTCAGATAATAAATTTCTTATTCGAATAAAAGATTACGATAGTAATGGAATGCTTAAAGGTATGCATATTCCCCTATCGGGGGAATGTGATGTTGATGTATCAAGAATTGTAACTTTCAAATAAACCAAAGAAGTGAAGGAGCATCCTGAAAAATATAGATTTTTCCTAAAAAAATTCGTTTTGACTATTTGAATAATGATGTTCCCTATTATCGTTTTAAATGTAGAATTGTAAGAATTAAAATTATTGATGATAATTATGAATGCATTGCCACAAATTTAGACAGAGATGAATTTTCATTGGAAGAAATTAAAAATTTATACACTATGAGATGGGGAATTGAAACTGCATTTAGAGAATTAAAATATACAATTGGAATAACTGCTTTTCACGCAAAGAAGAGAGAATTAATCAAACAAGAAATATATGCAACCACAAAAAAGGTATAAGAGATGTAACTTTAATAAGTTTACTTTATGATAGTGGTTGTCGTGTTAATGAATTTATAGAAATAAAAGTAAATGATATTGACTTTAAACGAAATACTATCTCCCTGTTAGGCAAAGGAAGAAAGCAAAGAGAAATATCTATATCATCAAATGTAATCTCAATTATCTTAAAATATAGTAGAACTTTCAATTTAAAGAATAATGATTATCTGTTTATGAATTCACGTTTAGGAAAACTTACAAGACCAGGAATTACATATATAATTAATAAATATACTGATGAATGTCGAAAAGAAAATAAAGATTTTTTCAAGAAACAATAACTTCAAACGTTTTATGAAAATCTAAAACTACACATCTTTTAGAATGTGATATTAGTATATATTATATACGAGATTTTCTTGGACATGAATCAGTACAAACAACTGAAATGTATGCAAGAACTAATATGAATCTGTTACAAAAGGCAATAATAGAACGTACTGACAAACTTGAATTAAACAAAAAGAATAAAATTAAACAATATGATTTAATAATTACTACTATATTGGATAGATTTAAATAAATAATATTATGGAAAGTAATCAGAATATAATAATATATCAACATATATTTTGATTACTTTCCATAATATTTTACTTTCTATAAATTAAAATTTGATTGACCATCAGACACATGGTGAAAAATAAGACTTGGATAAATCCAAAATTTGTGATAGTTTCTCCATATTGATTGGGAATGATTTTGTTATAT
>JAGZCC010000029.1 GCA_018369555.1 Thomasclavelia spiroformis | reverse complement strand
AAAACCGTCATCAACTACGGATAAATAAAGTTGATAGAGAGGAGAAGGTATAGTGTATAATGACCAATTAAATGAGTCAATTACAATATACCAGGAAATCAAAATGAAAATTACAGTTGTATGTGCAGCAGGAAAGCAAGGACAAAAGCTTGTAACAGAAGCCCTTAACAGAGGACATAAAGTAACAGCAGTTGTTCGTAAGAAAAGTACGTTTCCTGCAAGCATAGAAGTTCTTGAAAAAGATTTGTTTGATTTGACATTAGGTGATTTAAAAGACAGTGATGTTGTAATTGATGCCTTCGGTACATGGACAGAAGAAACTTTACCTCAGCATAGTACTTCTCTTAAACACTTGTGTGATATTCTTTCAGGTACGAATATACGTCTGTTAGTAGTCGGTGGGGCAGGTAGTCTTTATGTAAATCCTGAACATACTCTTTGCGTATCTGATGGGCCTGATTTTCCAGATGTTTTTAAGCCACTTGCTACTGCAATGACAAAGGCATTAGGTGAATTGCGTCAGCGTAATGATGTTAAATGGACATATTTAAGCCCTGCTGGAGATTTCCAAGCCGATGGTGTTCGTATTGGCCGATATATTCTTGGTGGTGAAGAACTTACGCTTAACTCAAGGGGTGAGAGTGTTATTAGTTATGCAGATTATGCTATCGCTATGATTGATGAAGCGGAAAATGGTAAACATATCCAACAACGTTTTAGTGTGGTTGGTGAATAAGATAAAGAGTAAATTATAAATGTTTAAGAAGCAGAATTTTATATTTTTAAAACAGATATGAGTCTTTATGGATGAACATAAAAATATGTAAATAGAGGAGAAAAACTAGGACTAGATATCATCCTAATCATCCTTCAAAAAGTGACTGATATATTAAAGGGAATATTGATTATAATCAATATTCCCTTTAATATTTAGAACACCAAAATTATTTTTGGTTTTATATCATTTTTTAACTTAATAATATTGTTTATATAAGTAATGTTTTATTAATGATTATTATTTGAAGCTTCAATTGTAAAAGTAAATGTATTTGTGATTGTTTTAGCATTATTTGATTCAGAAATTTTAATAGTATATTGTCCTGGCGATAATTCAATTTCTTTAGAACCACTACCAGTAAAAACTATTGAATCTCCATATGCATTACCATCACTCGTATAAAAATCAATACTAATAGTATTTGAACTATTTTGGGCATTTACTTTTATTGTAATTAAATTATTAGTGATTGTACTTCCATTACTGATAGATGAACCATTAGAAGTAATGGAATAATCAATTGTATCATTTAACTCCTCTGTACCAACTGATTTGGTAATTTTATTAGATATTTTTGCATGATTTTTTTGAAAACGATAATATCCAGTAACATTAACTTTATTAGAAGGAGTAAAATTTATTGTTCCTGAAGGAGTATTAAGCGTTGTTGAATATAAAATTTCATTTGTATTAGGATTACTTACTTCCACAACATATTCAACTACACCATATTGTTTTGTAGCTTCATTTGCATTTTCATCAGTAGTAGCATTGGCTGGATCATATTGAGAAAACTCGACATGAATTTTTCCATTACTTGAAAGTGAAGCATTAAATGATGATAAATTATTAATATCATATTCTTTGTCATGTGATGATGAAGAGTTAGCTAATCCAGTACCTTTTTTTGCCCAGGCAGTAATGATTTTATCACTAGGGGTATTGGAATTAGGTCCAACATACGGATAAACACCAGCCACAATTTCTATTTGTTCAACATTATCAGGTTGTTTAGGATATGATTTTTTATCAGTTGTAGTATCTTCTAAATAATCAAGTAATTCACCGACAACTTTACCTGGATAAGCTTTATAATCAGAAGTATTTTTTCCTTTTTTAATTCCTTCAGTATCGAATCCCATCCAGACTGAACAAGTGTAATCAGGTGTATATCCTGTCATCCATAAATCTCGGCTTTTTCCAGCTTTTACATAACTGCTTTTGCTATCCCAGTTAGAAGTACCAGTTTTAGCACCGATGTTATCGATACCCTTTAAATATGCGTAGCTTCCAGATCCATTACCAGTATAACTCAACATTGTTTCACGAATCATAAATGAAACATCTTCACCAATACTATCAGTAGCTTTTTTTTGTAATTGTTCATCTACTTTAATTGTTTCATTGTCTTTAGCAACTTCAATATAATTTACAGTATGCGATTCAATATATTTACCATTATTCGCCACGGTTGCATATGCACTTGCCATTTCTACTGGACTTACGCCAGTACTCCAACCCCCAATTGCATAAGAATCAGGTAAATCAGGATCTTGTTTAGACATATCAATTCCTAATGATTCAAGATCTTTAGTAATTTTTTTAGCACCGGCAACTTTTTTTACTTCTTGGAAAGTAGTATAAGCAGGAATATTCCAAGAATTTTCTAATGCTTTTGAAATTGTCATTGAACCATGAAATTGATTATCCCAGTTTTTAATTCCGGCTTCAATAGGTTCATCTTTTACAGTATGACCAGTACACCAATCTAAATACTTATAAGCCATTCCATAATCAAGAATTGGTTTTATTGAAGAACCAGGTTGTTGTTTTACTGTAGCTTTATTTAAATCACCAGATTTATAATTATGTCCACCAATTACAGCGACAATACGACCATCTTGTGTAGATTGAATACTTCCACCCATTTGCATATCTTCATCGCTATATTTATATGTTTCACCATTTGCCATAGCTGTAGCTTTTTTTTGTAATTCTTGATTGCAATATGTATAAATTTCCATTTGAGTTTCAGTTGGGTCTAAGCCTGTTTTTTCTTTAACTTCCTTAGTAACTAAATCAACATATGCAAATAAAGAATCATCAGATGTTGAAGTTCCACGACATAACATATTTTCAATTTTAACTTGCTTAGCTAAATCACATTCTGTTTGAGTAATATATCCATGATCAACCATTAAATTTAAAATAATATTACGACGTTTTGTTGCTAAATCTAAGTTATAATATGGATCATAGGCACTTGGGGAATTTAGTGTACCAGCTAGTAGTGCAGCTTCTGGTAATGTAAGTTGAGATACTTCTTTATTAAAATAATATTTACTTGCAGCAGCAATACCAATCGAATTAGTACTACGTCCAAAATAAATTTTGTTTAAATATAAAGTAAGAATTTCTTCTTTACTTACTTCTTTTGTAGCTTGAATAGCTAAAAATATTTCACTTATTTTACGTGTATATGTTTGTTCTTCTTTTGGAAAATATGATTTTTTTATTACTTGTTGAGTAATTGTAGATCCCCCACCACGAATACTTAAATGTGCCAAATTTGTAATTAGCGTTTTGGCAATACGTGGTAGATCAAAACCATCGTGTTCAAAAAATCTTGAATCTTCTGCAGCAATAACAGCATCGATTAATACTTGAGGTAAATCTTCATAAGTAATATTTTCACGTCTACCGTTAACATCACTACCAAATGTATACATCAATTCGCCATTATCGTCATATATTTTACTAGGTTCTTCTGAAAGTAATTTTTTTGCTGAAAAATCTTCAGTTTCTTTATATATTGTCCATGCAAAAAATGATCCTCCAGCAAGACATAAAACAATCATTATAATTCCTAAGCTTGTAAATATTTTTTTCCAATTTAACTTCTTTTTAGATTTTGTTTTTATAGGTTTATTTGTCATTTTCGTGACCTCCTAAATAATATTGATCGATTATTTTTAAATAATTTAATCGAGGATTAAATCCTTGTTCAATCAAATGGCCTTTTTCCTTAATTGCATAATAAGAAATAGATTTTTGATTAGGCTGATAATATGCTTCAATTATATATGAGGCATCAATTAAGTATACCTCATTTAAGTTAGTAAAAGCAATAATTACAAAAGCAATTCCGTGATGCTTTATAATGCTTTTTAAGTGTTCAATTTGGTGAACACTGATATTAGTAAAAGGAAAATTTTGTCTTTTTGTTTCTTTTGCTTCGAAATCTAAATATTTTCCTTTATAAATGCCATTGTAATCGGTAGTAGATGGTGTTTTAAAATATGCTTCTACAATTTTAGCTGCAGATCTTTTTGGATAATCTACTTTAACGATTTGTATAGGCGTAGGTTTTTTATGAATGTTTGCAATTCCATTAGCTAAATAATATTTATTTGTAAGATTTAAATCTTCTTCAAGATTCATCCCACGATGACGTGTATTTAATTTACCGTCAATTAATTTAGTTTGATGAATAGTTGCTTTTTTCAAGTTTGGATAATTTACCATAATTGCTCCTTTTATTACTTTACTCAGGTATTATACCATAACTATAATAAAATATCATATTATCTTTATAGTTTCATATATATTATAAAATTTTCACACAAATATATTAATCACTTGCATTTATTAAAAAATTTTGCTTCAATATAATATATAGATAGGAGTTGATTGGCGTGGAACAAAAAATTATTTTAAGTCCTAAAAAAATAGTAGCTAAAGAATTTAAAGTGGATTTTAAAGGGTATAACGCTGAAGAAGTAGATCATTTTTTAGATGTTATTGTCAAAGATTATGAAACTTTTGCTGCAATGTTAAATGCTTCATATGATAAAATCGATCAATTAGAATCACGTTTAAATGAGCAAAAAATTAAAATAGCTAAATTAGAACGTGAAAAAGCATTACAAGATGATAATATACATGCTATGGAAGAAAATTTGTCAACAAATGTTGATATTTTAAAAAGATTATCTTTATTAGAAAAAGTAGTATTTAATCAAAACAAATAAGATGCAATTTTGCATTTTATTTGTTTTATTTTGTATTAAAAATTGCAGTTTATCAATGAAGTTATTAAAAAGATGCTAAAGTATTAGAAGAATTATTGTTTTTGTACATGTTTTTATTATATTTTAAACATTAACAGTTATATCATCTTTGATAAGCTACATAAGTTTATTTTGGTTTTTCAAAATAATAAATTAAAAATAATTTATACTTGTTTTCTAAAAAAAAGTATGTAAAATATAGATGACTCGTAGAAAACGATTGCTACGAAAGTAGAGGAAAGTCCAGGCTTCCACAAGCTGCGATGCTTGTAGTGTTTGTACATAACGAATTAATAAGTTATGGTAGCGTGAGCTAACGACATGCCTAAGACCTAAGCAAATGTATGGTTGATAAGCTATAAAGTGCCACAGAAACTATTCCAGTCGAAAGACTTGGTTGAAAAGAGGTAAACTCTGCAAGGAAGAAACCCAAATTTGGTAGGGGAATCGTCTAGAGGAAAATGAACTAAAAGACGGATGCTTAATGCATAGATAAATAATCGTTTGAAAAACAGAACTTGGCTTACAAAGCGAGTCATTATTTAGCTGATTTATTCAGCTTTTTTTGTTTGTTTATTTAGTTATTATATTTATAATAATACATAGAGGTGTTAAATATGGATAAACATGATAAAACAAGATATGTTTTTGCTCAAGCGATCAAAGATTTAATTAAAATAAATTCATTAGATAAAATTACGGTAATTGATATTGTAACAAGAAGTGGGATGACACGACAAACGTTTTATCGATATTTTAAGGATAAGTATGATTTAGTAAATTGGTATTTTGAAAAATTGGTATTGAAGTCTTTTCGTAAAATGGGCAATGGATGCTCTTTATATGAGGCATTATATTTGAAATTTGAATTTATTAAAAATGAACATTCTTTTTTTAAGGAAGCTTTTAAATCTAATGATTATAATAGTTTAGTTAATTATGATTTTAATTGTATTTATGATTTTTATCGATCTATTTTCGAAAGAAAATTAGGCCATCAAATAGATAAGGAATTTGATTTTTTGTTGAAGATGTATTGTCATGGTTCAATTGATATGACAGTTGAGTGGATTTTAAATGATATGCAAAGTGATATTGATGAAATAGTTAAATTATTGATAGAAGCATTGCCAGAACGAATGAGACAATATATCTTAGATATTAATTAATCATAAAATAATTGATATTCATGTTATATTTTTTGTCCAATTGGTAATTATTAAAGATATAGGGTATTTGATTTAGGTGTTATTGCTGATTTTTTTATTAAAATTTTTATGTTTAGTAATTGATTATTTGAGAATAAATTTTAATATTCAAAAATTGTTTTAAATAAAAAAGCATATGAATTGAAAAAATAGGAAAGTCATGTTAGATTATGCTTAGTTAGCAACAACTAACTAAAATACAATATAGAAAGAAGAGGTCAATTATGTCGTTAATTGGAAAAGAAATACAAGATTTTAAAACACAAGTATTTGTAAAAGATGAGTTTAAAGAAATATCTAAGCAAGATTTATTAGGAAAATGGAATGTTTTTTTCTTTTATCCTGCAGATTTTACATTTGTTTGTCCAACTGAATTAGAAGATTTGGCAAATAAATATGATGAATTTAAAAATATTAATTGTGAAATTTATTCAGTATCATGTGATACACATTTTGTTCATAAAGCATGGCATGATGCTTCTAAAACAATTAAAAAAATTCAATATCCTATGTTAGCAGATCCAACAGCAACGTTAGCTAAAGATTTTGATGTTTATATTGAAGCTGATGGTTTAGCAGAAAGAGGGACATTTATTATTAATCCTGAAGGAAAAATTGTTGCATATGAAGTTATCGCTGGTAATGTAGGAAGAAATGCTGATGAATTATTAAGAAGAGTACAGGCATCTCAATTTGTTCATGAACATGGAGATGAAGTATGCCCAGCTAAATGGAAACCTGGAGAAGAAACATTAAAACCTTCTTTAGATTTGGTAGGAATGATTTAATGAGTCAAGTTTATGATGTGGTTATTGTAGGTGGAGGTCCAGCTGGACTTTCATCTGCAATATATTTAACAAGAGCCAAATATAGTGTTTTAGTGATTGAAAAAGAAAAATTTGGTGGGCAGATTACGATTACATCCAAAATAGTTAATTATCCAGGGGTTATGGAAGATTCTGGGGAAGGTTTAACATTAAAAATGAGAACACAGGCACAAAATTTTGGTGCTGAATTTAAGGTTGCTACAGTTAAAGAATTGAAGTTTGATGGACCAATAAAAAAGATTATAACTGATCAAGGAGTATTTGAATCAATTGGATTAGTTTTAGCAGTTGGGGCATCACCTAGAAAACTAGGTTTTCCAGGTGAAAAAGAGTTTCAAGGACGAGGTATTGCTTATTGTGCAACATGTGATGGTGAATTTTTTGAAGGGTGTGAATTATTTGTTATTGGTGGAGGATTTGCTGCATGTGAAGAAGCATTATTTTTAACCCAATATGCATCAAAAATAACAATGATTGTTAGAGAAAAAGATTTTACTTGTGCACAATCAATTGCAGATGAAGTAAAAAAACATCCACAAATTAAAATATGTTTTGAAACAGAAATTATAGAAGCTGGTGGAGATTTACAATTAAAATATGCCATCTTTAGAAACAATAAAGATCAAACAACATGGCGTTATGATGTAGCTGATAAACAAAAATTTGGTATTTTTGTTTTTGCAGGATATGTTCCAGCAAATAATTTATTTAAAGATCAATTAATATTAAATAATCAGGGGTATTTAATAACAGATCGCTATCAAAAAACTAATATAGATGGAGTTTATGGAGCTGGTGATATTTGTGATAAAGAATTAAGACAAGTTGTAACAGCTGTTAGTGATGGTGCTATTGCAGCAACTTCATTAGAAAAGTATGTATCGCAAATAAAGGAACAGTATAATTTACCAACTAAAGAAGTTCAAGGAACAGAAGTACAAAAAGAGATATCAACTCATATTGATGCATTTATCTCCCAAGAGATTAGATCTCAGTTACTTCCTATTTTAGATAAACTAACAAAGGATATTTATCTTGTAACTTATCTTAATAATGATTCGTTTTCATTAGAATTGAAGAGTTTTGTAGAAGAATTCTCTTTACTATCTTCACATATACATGTAGTAATAAAACAATCTCAAGAAATTTATATAGATATATGTGATGATAATAAAAAATCTAAAAATCTACATTATCATCTAATACCGGGTGGACATGAATTTAATTCTTTTGTATTGGCCATATATAACATGGCAACTGTAGGACAACCAATTGCAAAAGATATTCATCAAAGAATTTTAAATTTAAAAAGACATGAAATTCAAACATTTGTTTCTTTGTCATGTACAATGTGTCCTGAAGTTGTTCAAACAGTTCAAAGAATAGCTATTGAAAATGATAATGTTCATACATCAATTTATGATTTAAATCATTATCCAGAATATAAAGAAAAATATAATATTATGAGTGTTCCTTGTACAATAATCGATCAACAAAGAGTTATTTTTGGAAAAAAATCTTTTGAAGAAATAGTGACACTTATAGAACAACAAGAACTATAATTCGATATTGGATAGTTTGATAAGGATTAAAATTTGCTTCGTAGATATTAAAAATATAAAGAAGGATTAAAATTAATGAGAAATGGTTAGACAGTCATATTATTGAAGATATATGAAATCTTAAAAAGTGATTGAATATGAAAAGCAAGATCCAATATGGTGCAAGAAGATAAGAATTGAATTGGGTATTGGAGAAAATGATCCCTATTTAGATAATGACGATAAGGAATCCATTATTAGATATCTTGCTGGTAAAAGAATAGATTTCTATTTTTTGGTGAATGATAAATTGAAAAATAAGAAGTTGAACATTTGTCAAAGATGAACGTTTAGCTATACAGAATCTTTTTATAAAATGTTACAAACGCTTACATCTTTAACTTGTTTTTAATTTACTTTGAGTGATAAAATATAAGTAATTAGAAACAAAGGAGATAGATAAAGATGGCTAACAGATTTGTATTAAATGAAACAAGTTATCATGGAAAAGGTGCAATTAATGAAATTCCTAATGAAGCAAAAGCAAGGGGATTCAAAAAAGCTTTAGTTTGCTCTGATCCAGACTTAATTAAATTCGGTGTAACTGCAAAAGTTACAAATTTATTAGATGAAGCCGGATTAGCTTATGAAATCTATTCAGATATTAAAGCAAATCCAACAATTGAAAATGTTCAACGTGGTGTAGAAGCGTTACACAAAGCTGAAGCTGATTATATTATTGCAATTGGTGGAGGTTCTTCAATGGATACTGCTAAGGCTGTAGGAATCATTGATAGAAATCCTGAATTTGGGGATGTAAGAAGCTTAGAAGGTGTTGCAGATACTAAAAATCCATGTACACCAATTTTTGCAGTACCAACAACAGCAGGAACAGCAGCTGAAGTTACAATTAATTATGTTATTACTGATGCAAAAAAAGATAGAAAAATGGTATGTGTAGATGTACATGATATTCCAGTAGTAGCTTTTGTTGATCCAGATATGATGGCATCGATGCCAAAAGGATTAACTGCAGCAACTGGTATGGATGCTTTGACTCATGCTATTGAAGGTTATATTACTAAAGGTGCTTGGGAATTATCTGATATGTTCCATTTAAAAGCAATCGAAATTATTTCTAAGTCATTAAGAGGTGCTGTGGATAATACCCTAGAAGGTAGAGAAGGAATGGCATTAGGTCAATATGTTGCAGGAATGGGATTTTCTAATGTTGGTTTAGGATTGGTTCACTCAATGGCTCATCCGCTTGGAGCTTTATATGATACACCTCATGGTGTTGCAAACGCAATTATCTTACCAACAGTTATGGAATATAATGCAAAGTATACTGGAGAAAAATATAAAGACATTGCTGAAGCAATGGGCATAGATACAACTGGTATGTCACAAGATGAATATCGTAAGGCTGCAGTAGAGGCTGTTAAAAAATTATCTCAAGATGTTGGAATTCCAGCTGATTTAAAAGAAATTGTTAAAGTTGAAGATCTAGACTTTTTAAGTGAATCAGCATTAGCTGATGCATGTTGTCCAGGTAATCCAAGAGACACAAATATTGAAGAAATTAAAGAATTATATAAATCTTTACTATAAAATTTTTTAACTAGATGAATTTGGTATTTCATCTAGTTATTTTTTTTTGATTAATTATATCTAAATAAAAGAATGTGTATATTTTTTTAAATCTTTCATAAAATAAATGTGATTAGGTTATTGTCAATAATAATAATTATGATATAATTTAAATGTTTATTAGAGGTTTTTAATTAAATATAAAAAAGGAGGATAGCTCATGGAAAATATTAGCGAACATGTAAAAAGAGAGCGTGAGGCTAGAGGGATTACACTAGAGGAATTAGCTAAAGGAACATTTATTTCTGTAGCTGTCTTGAAAGATATAGAATCTGGAGCATTTGATAAGTACAAAGGCGATGAATTGTATTTGAAAATGTATTTGAGAAAAATTGCTAAATATTTAGGAATGAATGAAAAAGAACTTGATGTTGAGTTTGAAGCATTAACTCAAGAAATACAATTGAATAAAAATTATCAAGGTAATAGTGATAAAAAGTTAATGGATGAAAATAAGAAAAATGTTACTATTTCTGGAAAAGTTAGTGATACATTTAAAGATTTAAAAAATACTAAACCGAGAAAAACAATATCAAATAAAAAAGTATATGAAGATAGATATTTAATGAGATATTTTAAATATGCATTAGTTGCTTTGGTTTGTGTAGGAATTATTCTTGTTGTTTGGTACTCTATTATTGCAACTAGAACACCTGATAATGATAATTTTAAAGATAATAAAACACCAACTGTAGAAGGAAATAATGATGCCCAGGATCAAAATACTGATGATGAAAATAAGAAAGATGATCTAGCTGAAAAAGATACAACAAATCAAAATGCTACTGTTGAAATAACTAAAAATGATAATTTAGATTATACTTTTAAATTAGCTCCTGAACAAACAACATTTAAATTTAAGGCTGAGTTTGTTGGGCGTTCATGGTGTCAATTAAGAGTTAATGGCACTGAATATGATGGGTTTAAAAGTGGAATATATAATGATGCTAATAAAAGTAATTCTTTAGATGCTACACCAGAAGTAATTGAGTTAGACTTTAATGCTACTGATTTTCAAGATTTAGAATTAGTAATTGGATATTTTATGGGACATCGTTTTTATATTAATGATACGCTACTAGAAATTGATCCAAGTGAATATAACGGGGGAAGACAAACCCTTAAAATTACGCAGGTGAAATAATGAATTTGCCTAATAAATTAACAGTTATAAGAGTAGTGTTAGTGCCATTATTAATTTTAGTATATATGTTTCCATATGATACGGCAGGAATTAACGTTCCTGTCTATCATGTCTTAAATACAGATATTTCTTTAGTAAATATTATTGTTTTAATTATTTTTATTATTGCTTCAATTACAGATTATTTTGATGGTAAAATTGCGCGAAGAGAAAGGTTGATTACAACCTTTGGTAAATTTGCCGATCCAATTGCTGATAAACTGTTAGTTAATACAATTTTTTTGTTACTTGCAAGTAATGGGAAAATTAATATTATTATCCCAATAATTATGATATCACGTGATACAATTGTTGATGCTATAAAAATGTCAGCAGCTAGTAAACAAGTTGTGGTTGCAGCAAGTAAATTAGGTAAATTGAAAACAGTTAGTCAAATGATAGCACTATGCTTTTTATTAGTGAATAATTTCCCGTTTTCAGTATGGGGAATTGATGTTGCAACTATTTTAGCTTGGATAGCTACTGTAATATCAGTAATTAGTGGAATTGATTATTTTATGAAAAATCGTAAAATGCTTATGGAGACAATGTAATGGATGAATTAGCTGAATTATTAATACAATTTAATATTAGTATATCTAGTGTAGAAAGTTTTACAGTAGGTAACTTTGCCGCAATGCTAGGAAGTGTTCCTGGCATTTCTAAGGTTTATAAGGGAAGTTTAATAACTTATCAAAGTGAGACAAAAGAAAGATTATTAAATATATCACATGATTTGATTGAAAAATATGGGGTGGTTAGTAAAGAAGTGGCTTCTTTAATGTGCATAAATGGTAAACAAATACTGGATAGTGATATATGTGTTTCTTTTACTGGAAACGCCGGTCCTGATGCAATGGAAGGTAAGCCGGTAGGTCTTGTATATATTGGAATTTTATATAAAGGTGTAAATGTGTATGAATTAAAATTAAAGGGATCTCGCCAAGAAATTCAGCAACAGGCAATTGATTTTGTGGTAAGAAAATTAATTGAAAAGTTTAAAGTAAATTGATTGTTTTAACTGTATATGATAGTAGGAGGAAAATATTATGGCAGAAGCAAAAGTAAAAGAAAGCAAAGAAGATGCTAAAAAAGCACAAGCTTTAGATGATGCGATTAAACAAATTGAAAAAAAATATGGAAAAGGCTCTGTAATGAAGCTTGGAGATCGTGTTGCTGTTAGTGTTGATGTAATTCCTACTGGATCGTTGACACTTGATTTAGCATTAGGCATTGGTGGGTATCCTAAGGGAAGAATTATTGAAATTTATGGACCTGAATCAAGTGGTAAGACTACTTTAACTCTTCATGCGATTGCTGAGTGTCAAAAACAAGGAGGGCGTGCAGCATTTATTGATGCTGAACATGCAATAGATCCTGTTTATGCACAAAATTTAGGTGTTAATATTGATGAATTGATTTTATCGCAACCTGATTCCGGAGAGCAAGGACTAGAAATTGCTGAAACTCTCGTTCGTTCAGGTGCTATTGATTTAGTCGTTGTTGATTCTGTTGCAGCATTGGTGCCTCAAGTAGAATTAGATGGTGAAATGGGAGATGCTCAAATGGGACTTCAAGCAAGATTGATGTCTAAAGCATTAAGAAAGATTGCGGCAGAATTGAATAAGTCTGAGTGTACAATTATTTTTATTAACCAGTTAAGAGAAAAAATCGGTGTTATGTTTGGTAATCCTGAAACTACAACTGGAGGAAGAGCTTTAAAATTTTATTCTTCAGTAAGAATTGAAATTCGTCGTGGTGAGGCAATTAAGCAGGGAACTGAAATTGTAGGAAATAAGACAAATATTAAAGTTGTAAAAAATAAAGTAGCACCTCCATTTAAGACTACACAAGTAGATATTATTTATGGTAAAGGTATTTCTCGTGATGGGGAAGTTTTGGATTTGGCAGTTGAAAATGATATTGTAGAAAAAAGTGGTGCCTGGTATGCTTATAAGGGTGAAAAAATTGGACAAGGCCGTGAAAATGCAAAAACTTATTTAACAACACATTTAGAGATAATGGATGAGATTACTCAAATGATTGTAAAAAAATTGAAGATGGAAATAACCTATAAAAATAGTTCTTATTAATAAGAACTATTTTTTTATAAATGTGTATTATTGATAAATTGTCATATTATTTAAGTTAAATTTTTTATTTAATTTAATAAAAGCTAAAATGATAACGCTATCTTTTTTTGCTAGAAATAATCAACTATATTTAATGATATGTGTAATTGTAATTGAGTATTTAATGGTAAAAATGACGAATAGATTATAAGTAAAAATTTGATGGAATAACAGTTTTGATTGTAAACATGCTGAAAATATTATACAATATTATTGTGTGTCTTGCACATAATTAAATATATTTAAAATAAATACATAGAAGAAAATGGGGGTTAAATGGTGTCAGGTATTGATATTGTTTCTATTTTGACCTATGTTCTAGCTGTAGCTTTAGGATTTTTTATTAATTATTTTATGAATAAGTTAAAAATATCTAAAGCAAATGTAAGTGCTGCAAAAATTATAGATGATGCAACTGCTAAAGCTGATAATCTTGTAAAAGAAGCAATTTTAGATGCGAAAACAGAAGCATACGAGTTAAAACTTCAAGCTGAAAAAGAAGCTAAACAACAAAGGCAAGAGATTAATGAACTTGAAAATAAACTTTTACAAAGAGAGCAAACGATTGATAGAAGGGATATTACTGTTCAAGGTAAAGAAGATGTTTTAGCACAAAAAGTAGTACAAATAGAAAAAAGAGAAGCGGAATTAGGAAAACTAGAGGCTGAATTAAAAGAAAAAATTAATGCAAAAGTAGGCGAATTAGAAAAAATTGCTGCTATGTCAGCTAACGAGGCTAAGCAAGAATTGTTTAGACAAGTTGAGCAACAAATTGCAACAGAGATGACGGCATATATCAAAGAACAAGAAGAGGAAGCTAGATCAAAAGCAAGTTTAATTTCTCGTGATATAATTGCTAATGCGATTAACCGTTATTCTCAAGAGGAAACTGTAGAAAGAACTGTTTCTGTAGTTGCTTTACCAAGTGAAGAAATGAAAGGAAGAATCATAGGTCGCGAAGGTAGAAATATTAAAGCTATAGAACAGTCAACAGGAGTTGATTTAATCATTGATGATACTCCTGAAGCAATAACTATTTCATGTTTTGATCCGGTGCGACGTGAAATAGCAAGGTTGTCATTAGAAACTTTGATTCGAGATGGACGTATTCAACCTGGTAGAATTGAAGAAGTAGTTCAAAAAACAAAAAATGAATTAAGTGAAGTTATTAGAAAAACTGGGGAAGATGCGATATTTGAATTAGGTATTTCTAAAATTGATAAAGATATTATTATGATGCTTGGAAAATTAAAATATCGTACTAGTTATGGTCAAAATGCTTTACAACATTCATTAGAAGTAGCACATTTAGCAGGAATAATGGCTGCTGAATTAGGCTTGAATCAACAATTGGCAAGACGTGCTGGATTATTACATGATTTAGGAAAAGCAATTGATCATGAAATGCAGGGTAGTCATGTCGAATTAGGTGCTAAATTTGCAAAAAAACATGGAGAACATCCGGTAGTTGTAAATGCAATTGAATCACATCATGGAGATGTTCCTGCAACTAGTGTGATTTCAATTTTAGTTGCAGCTGCTGATACATTAAGTGCTGCACGACCAGGAAGTAGAAGTGAAACAATTGAAAATTATATTCAACGTTTAGAAAAACTTGAAGAAATGGCAAAAAGTTTTGATGGTGTAGATCGTGTATTTGCAATTCAGGCAGGACGAGAAATACGTATTGTAGTTAAACCTGATAAGATTGATGATTTAATGGCACATAAAATTGCTCGTGATATTAAAACAAAAATTGAAGAGGAACTTACATATCCAGGGCATATTAAAGTAACTGTAATACGTGAAATTCGTGCTAATGAAATAGCTAAATAAGGGGGTAGGCTTAGCCTATCCTTTTATATGAAAGGATTTGAAGATGAAAATATTATTTATTGGAGACATATTTGGAGAAATTGGACGTGAAATGGTCAATGATTATTTGCATCGTTTAGTTAAAGATAAAGGTATTGATTTTGTTATAGCAAATGTTGAAAATACTAGTCATGGTAAAGGGTTATTAAAAAAGCATTATGATGAATTGTCGTTTCAGGGGATTCAAGCGATGACAATGGGAAATCATACTTTTGATAAAAAAGAGCTATATGATTATATTGATGAAGCTGATAAATTGGTTGTACCGATTAATCAACCTAAAGTTTTACCAGGAATTAAATCGAGAATATTTGATGTTTTAGACAAAAAAGTAAGGGTTACAAATGTTTTAGGAGTAGCTTTTATGGATAGTCGTAACAGCAATCCTTTTGAGGTTATTGATGATTATTTAGACTTACAACAAGATATTCATATTATTGATTTTCATGGTGAGACAACAAGTGAAAAAATAGCGTTTGCACATTATGTAAAAGATAAAGTTAATGGTGCTATATTAGGTACCCATACCCATGTTCAAACAGCAGATGAAAAAATAATTGATGGAAAAGTAGCATTTATTAGTGATGTAGGAATGACGGGACCATATATGAGTGCAATTGGGTGCGATTTAGATGCTATTGTAACTAGATTAAGAGGATTTGGAGCACCGTTTATTGTTGCAAAAAGTACTGGACAATTATCAGGAGCAATTATTACTTTTGAGGAAAATCTACCTGTAAAAATTGAAAGAGTTTTAATTAACCAAGATCATCCATATAAGTAGGTATATTTTTTTAAAGTTTTCATATGTTAAATTAGGAGGTAATATATGGAAACAATTAAGGTATCGTCATCATCTAGCCCTAATAATGTTGCTGGGGCTATTGCAAGCATGATTAGAAGTGAGTTAAAATTACAAATTCAAGTTATTGGAGCAGCAGCTTTGAACCAAGCAATTAAGGCTATTGCAATCGCTAGGGGATATATAATTCCTACTGGAAATGAGATTATTTGTATACCATCATTTCATGATTTAATAGTTGATGGCAAAGAAATTACTGCACTTAGATTATCATTAGAACTACGATAATTATTGGTTTTAAATAAAATATAAGTTAGATTTAAATATATAAATACTAGAGATTATCTCTAGTTTTTTTATTCTAATATAAGAAAAAAGTTATCATAATATTTTATTATGTATTTTTTGTGGAAAAGTTTTGAAATTATGTATATAATATGAAAGAAAAGTGGTGAGTAAATGAAAGATTATAGTAATTATTTTAAAAAACCTTCATTGAATGAAGCGAAAAAAAGAAGTCATGATGAAATTGGACGTTATGATGATGTATATCATATTCCAGCTGATATGGTAAAAGCTGGTGTGGGTAAAAAATATTATATTCAAACGTACGGATGTCAAGCTAATGAGCGTGATAGTGAAACACTATCAGGTATACTGGAAAGTATGTCTTATCAGGTAACAGATGAGATTAAAGAAGCTGATGTTATTATTTTAAATACTTGTGCGATTCGAGAAAACGCTGAAGAAAAAGTATTTGGAAAAATTGGATATATCAAAAATTTGAAAAAAACAAATCCAAACTTGATTTTTGCAATGTGCGGATGTATGGCACAAGAAGAAGTTGTTGTAAATAGAATTTTAGAAAAACATCCACATGTTGATTTGATTTTTGGAACACACAATATCCATCGTCTTCCTGAATTATTAAAAGAAGCTTTTTATAGTAAGGAAATGATAATTGAAGTGTGGTCTAAAGAAGGTGATGTTATTGAAAATGCACCAGTTAAGCGAGATAGTAAACATAAAGCATGGGTAAATATTATGTATGGATGTAATAAATTTTGTACATATTGCATTGTTCCTTATACTCGTGGTAAAGAACGCTCTCGTTTAGCAAAAGATATTATCAAGGAAGTTGAAAATTTAGTTGATGATGGATATCAAGAAATTACCTTATTAGGACAAAATGTTAACAGTTATGGTAAAGATCTTGGAAATGATTATAATTTCTCTAATTTGCTTGAGGATGTTGCAAAAACAGGTATACCAAGAATTAGATTTACAACTAGTCATCCATGGGATTTTAGTGAAGATATGATCAAGATTATTGCAAAATATGATAATATCATGCCTGCAATTCATTTGCCAGTTCAATCTGGAAATAATGAAGTGTTAAAATTAATGGGACGTCGCTATACTAGAGAACAATATTTAGAGTTGTTTTACAAAATTAAAAAATATATACCTGATTGTACTATTACAACAGATATTATTGTAGGGTTTCCAAATGAAACTCATGATCAATATTTAGACACTTTGTCTTTATATCAAGAATGTGAATATGATTTGGCTTATACATTTGTCTATTCACCTCGCGAAGGAACACCAGCTGCTAAAATGGTTGATAATGTTTCAAGTGAAGAAAAAGATCAGCGATTATATAGATTAAATGAAATTGTAAACGAAAAAGCATATAAACAAAATCAAAGATTTTTAAATAAAACTGTTGAAGTTTTAGTTGATGGGATTTCTAAAAAAGATGATACAATGTTGACAGGTTATACACGTCATCAAAAATTGGTTAATTTTAAAGGTAATCCAAGTGATATTGGAAAAGTAATTAAAGTAAAGATTACTGAAGCGAAAACTTGGGCTTTAAAGGGTGAAGCGATTGAATCGTAGTTTAGATTATGCAAAGAAAATAAACGAATATTTATTAAATCTTGAAGCAGTTAAAGAATATCAAAAATTTGAAAAGATATTACATCAAGATAGTAAAATAGCAAAATTAGAAAAAGAAATAAAAATATATCAAAAAAAAATTGTTAATCAAAAAGCAAATCAGGATGATAATGTTGTTAAAACAATTGAAGAATATCAAAAAATAAAGAATGATTTTGAAAATCATCCTATAGTTGTCAATTATTTATATTTAAAAAAGGAAGTTGATGAGATTTTACAATCGATAAGTAGTTATATAAATGGACAATTGTTGAAATAAGGGTTGACTTAGTTATTAAACATAATTATAATTTTGATATTAAACTTAAAGATAAAGAAAAGGAGACATAACATGGCATATTTTTTTGATGAACCATCACGTACATTTAATGAATACCTTTTAGTACCAGGGTATTCATCTAAAGAATGTCAAACAAAGAACGTTAATTTAAAAACTCCATTAGTGAAATTTAGAAAAGGAGAAGAGCCTGCCTTATCATTAAACATTCCTTTGGTTTCAGCTATTATGCAAGCAGTTTCTAATGATACAATGGCTGTTGCACTTGCAAGAGAAGGTGGAGTTTCATTTATTTATGGATCGCAAACAATTGAAGATCAAGCAGCAATGGTAAAGCGTGCTAAAACTTATAAAGCAGGATTTGTACCAAGTGATTCAAATTTGGGTGTTAACGATACATTAGCAGATGTTATTGCTTTAAAAGAAAAGACAGGACACTCAACTATGGCGGTTACTGAAGATGGTAGCGCTAATGGTAAATTATTAGGAATAGTAACAGGTAGAGATTACCGTGTTTCAAGAATGGATTTAAATACTAAAGTTACTGAATTTATGACACCATATGAAAAATTAGTTTGTGGACATATTGGAATTTCTTTAAAAGAAGCAAATGATTTAATATGGGATAATAAATTAAATGCTTTACCAATTATTGATGATGATCAAAAATTATCATATTTTGTTTTTAGAAAAGATTATGAAACAAGAAAATCAAATCCTAATGAATTATTGGATGAATCAAAACGTTATGTAGTTGGTGCTGGTATTAATACACGTGACTATGCTCAGCGTGTTCCTGCATTAGTAGAAGCTGGGGCAGATGTTTTATGTATTGATTCATCTGAAGGATTTACAGAATGGCAAAAAATGACAATTGACTGGATTAGAGAACATTATGGTGATAGTGTTAAAGTTGGAGCGGGTAATGTTGTTGATGCTGAAGGATTTAGATTTTTAGCAGATGCTGGAGCTGACTTTGTTAAAATTGGAATCGGTGGTGGATCGATTTGTATTACTCGTGAACAAAAAGGAATTGGACGTGGGCAAGCGACTGCAACAATCGAAGTTGCGAAAGCTCGTGATGAATATTTTAAAGAAACTGGAATATATGTGCCTATTTGTTCAGATGGTGGAATCGTTCATGATTATCATATGACGTTAGCTTTAGCAATGGGTTCAGATTTTATTATGTTAGGAAGATATTTCTCTAGATTTGATGAATCACCAACAAATAAAGTAAGCATTAATGGACAATATATGAAAGAATATTGGGGTGAAGGTTCTGCTCGTGCTCGTAACTGGCAACGTTATGATATGGGTGGTGATTCAAAACTTTCATTTGAAGAAGGTGTTGATTCATATGTACCATATGCAGGAAGTTTAAAAGACAATGTTGGTTTAACTTTAAGTAAAATCAAATCAACAATGTGTAATTGTGGGGCATTAACTATTCCTGAATTACAACAAAAAGCTAAAATTACACTTGTTTCTTCAACTAGTATTGTTGAAGGTGGGGCACATGATGTTGTTTTAAAAGATTCAACTTCAGCTAATGGACATAAAAACTAGTTTTAAGTCTCTAAATATGTAAATGAAAGTATGTTTATCTTATTTGATTTAAGAAAACATACTTTTTTATTATAAATTTTTTGTAAATATCAATATTACGAGGCATCTTAGATTTTAATGAAGCCGCTTATAATGTTTATTGTTATTTTTACAAAGATAATTTAATTAGAATATTACAAAAAGTGTCTTTTATGGTATATTTTTTAAAGAAATTTGCATATATTAAAATAGGTGAGAACATGGCAAATAATATTCGTGAAATCATTACTCAAGCAGTTATTGCTAAAGGGAAAAAAAGAACCCTAAATAAATATCCTTTTGTAATAGAAAACTATGATAAAATACTAGGATGTTGGATTACAAATCATCGCTATAATGCGACTTTTAGAAATGGTCAACCGGTTGTATTAGGAACTTTTGATGTTCATATTTGGTATAGTGATGATGATGATAGTAACGTTTTAAAACAAACTGTTAGTTATGTAAATGATCTAGACTTAGTTAGAAAAGATAGTCGTGATTTTAATGAAAATGATGAAATTATGGTTGTGTGTAATCGCGAGCCTAAATGTATTGGTGTAAATAAATCGAAAAAAGATATTATAATTGAAATAGAAAAAGAAATATCATTAAGTGTAATAGGAAAAACAACAATGAGAGTTGAAACAAAAGTAGAAAATGAATCATGGGATGAACTAGATAATATTACTGTTGATGAAAAATTTATTAAATAAGGCGTAAGCCTTTTTTCTTTTTTTAGTTATGTTATAATGGGGAAGTAATTTTTAGAAGTGGAGTAAATGTATGAAACCTAAATATAGCCCAATGATGATGCAGTATTTATCAATAAAAGAAGAAAATCAAGATGCAATAGTAATGTTTAGATTAGGTGATTTTTATGAGATGTTTTTTGATGATGCAATTTTAGTTTCTAAAGAATTGGAAATTGCATTAACTGGAAAAAATGCTGGAGTTGCTGAAAGAGTTCCAATGTGTGGTGTACCTTTTCATTCAGCGGCAACGTATATTCAAAAATTGGTGGATAACGGACATAAGGTTGCCATTGTTGAACAGTTAAGTGAACCAGGAAAAAAAGGGATTGTTGAACGTGGTGTAGTTCAAATTATTACACCAGGTACAATTTTTGATGAATCACTAACTAATAATAAAAATAACTATATTGCAGCAATTGAAGAGTTTGATTTTAATTATACACTTGCTTTTTGTGATATTTCTACTGGTGAGTTTAGTGTTGTTAATATCGATAAAAAAGAAAAATTATTATTAAATCAATTACAAATGATGGCAGTTAAAGAAATTGTTTGTTTGCCAGAACAATTATTTGAATTTAAAGATATTTTATCTTCATCATTTCCTAGTGATAAATATAATGATAAATATGATAAGATTTTTAGTGATATAAGTGATTTAAAACAAAGAAAAACAGCATCGCTATTATTAAACTATCTATTAGATACGCAAAAAAGAGAATTAGAGCATCTTCAAAAAATAGAAGAAATTGATAATAATGAATATTTAACTATGGATATATATACTAGAAAAGCTTTGGAATTAACAGCAAATAGTAAATCTAATGAAAAATATGGTAGTTTATATTGGTTGTTAGATCAAACAAAAACAGCGATGGGCTCTAGATTGTTAAAACAATGGATTGAAAGACCATTAATTAGTCAGACTAGAATAGAAAAGCGTTTGGATATTGTCGAAATATTTACTAATAACTTTATTCAAAGAGAAAGTATTAAAGAAATTTTAAAAGATATCTATGATTTAGAAAGATTATCATCAAGAATTGCTTTTGGAAATATTAATGCTCGAGATTTAAAATGGATTAGTAACTCTTTAAAAGTTTTACCGGAATTAAAAGGACAATTATTATCAATAAATGAACCATTATTAGATGAGTTAGCAAATAGACTTGTAGATTTGAATTATATTTGTGAATTAGTAGATAAAGCGATTATTGATAATCCACCGTTAACAATAAAAGATGGTGGAATTATAAAAGATGGTTTTAATGAGGAGTTAGATGAGTTACGATATATACGTGATCATGGAAAACAATGGTTAGCAAGTTTTGAACAAAAAGAGCGCGAAAGAACAGGGATAAAGGGATTAAAAATTGGATATAATCGAGTTTTTGGGTATTATATAGAAGTAACTAAAGCTAATTTACCATTAGTTAAAGATGAATTTAATTATACACGTAAGCAAAGCTTAGCGAATGCTGAACGGTTTGTTACACCTGAATTAAAGGAAATGGAATCAAAATTATTAAGTGCACAAGATAAAATGATTAAATTAGAATACGTATTATTTACTCAAATTCGTGATTATATAAAAAATGACGTTCATGTGCTTCAAGACGTTGCTAAAATAGTAGCAATGGTAGATGTTTATCAATCAATGGCGGTATTATCAAGTGAGAATAGTTATGTTCGACCTATTTTTAATCAAGAAAAAATTTTAAAAATAGTTGATGGTCGTCATGGAATAATTGAAAAAGTTATGTCACAAAGGACGTATGTATCTAATGATATCGATATTGATAATGAAAATCCAGTATTGTTAATTACAGGGCCTAATATGGGTGGTAAATCAACGTATATGCGACAAATTGCGTTAATTGCTTTAATGGGTCAAATTGGTTGTTTTGTTCCTTGTAGTAAAGCGGATATTCCTATTTTTGACCAAATTTTTACTCGTATTGGAGCAAGTGATGATTTAATTTCTGGACAATCTACATTTATGGTTGAAATGTTGGAAGCAAATAATGCCTTAAGATATGCAACAGAAAAATCATTAATTATTTTTGATGAAATTGGTAGAGGAACAGCAACGTTTGATGGAATGGCAATTGCTCAATCAATGATTGAATATATTGCAACTTCAATTAAATGTATTACACTATTTTCAACTCATTATCATGAGTTAACATTTTTAGAAGAAAAGAATTTAGGGATTAAAAATGTTCATGCAAGTGCATCGATTGAAAATGATAATTTAGTATTTTTATATCGTATTAAACCAGGTCGTTCAAATAAATCATATGGAATTAATGTTGCTAAATTGGCAAAATTGCCCAATGCTATATTGAATCGTGCTAATACTCTGCTAGAAAGTTTAGAAGAAAATAATATTGAACATCATTTAAGTAGTAATAAGATAAAAGAGGTACCGATAATTACAAAAAGTGAAGTAGAAAAATATCTTGATAAAATAGATCCAATGACTTTATCTCCTCTAGAAGCGTTATCAACATTGATAGAGTTAAAAAAATTAAATGAAAGTAGGTGATATTTTTGCAAAAAATAAAACAACTTGATGATATTTTAGCTAATAAAATTGCTGCTGGAGAAGTAATTGAAAGACCTGCAAATGTAGTAAAAGAATTAGTTGAAAATAGTATTGATGCAAATAGTAATAAAATTGATGTTATTATTGAAGAAGGAGGGCTAAATTTAATTCAAGTAATTGATAATGGTCAAGGAATGATAAAAGAAGATGCTTTATTATGCTTTAGTCGTCATGCTACAAGTAAAATAAAAGATGACCAAGATTTATTTTGTATACAAACATTAGGATTCCGTGGAGAGGCAATACCTTCAATTGCATCAATTAGTAACTTTGAACTAAAAACAAGTACAGGTGAAAAAGGAACAAGGGTAATATATCAATATGGTAAGTTTGTTAATTGTGAAGAAAGTGATTGTAAAAAAGGTACTGATATAAAAGTAAAAAAATTATTTCAAAACGTACCAGCACGTTTAAAATATATTCGATCAATTAATGCAGAGTTTTCAAATATTCAAACTTATTTAGAGCGTTTATCACTTTCACATCCAGATATTTCATTTACATTAATAAATAATGGAAAAATAGTTTATAAAACAAATGGCAATGGGAATTTGTTAGAAGTGATTTCTAACATATATGGATTAAATGTTGCTAAAAATATGATACCAGTTAATTTTGATGATGATGAATTTACAATTTCTGGCTTTATTTCAAAAATTGATATTAATCGTGCTAATAAAAATCATATTGTAACAATGGTAAATTCTAGAGTTGTTAAAAATAAAATAACTGCTGATAGTATAAATAATGCATATCGCCAATATCTTGCAGATAAACGTTTTCCTATTGCTATTGTTAATATTGAAATAGATCCATTTTTAGTTGATGTAAATGTTCACCCCTCAAAATTAGAAGTAAGATTTTCTAAAGAATATAAATTAAAAGACTTGGTATATCAAGGAATAAGTGCTGCTTTATCTAAAGTTAATCTTACATATTCACCACCAGTAGTTAATAATAAGCCTAAATTTGTTCCTGATTTACAACAAATGGATTTTGAATTTAAATATACTGAATCTGATAATGATAAAATAGAAAACGAAAATATTATAAATGAAATAGGATATCAAGAAACAATTTTAGAAAATAAAAAAGACATGGTAAATGAATCAAAGAAAGAGTATCTTATTCCAGATAAACAAATAGTTAAAAGTAATGTACAACCTAAAATAATGAAGAAGAAATTGTTAGTTAAAGGTCAAATTCATGGAAGTTATATTATTTGTGAAGATGAAAGTGGAATGTATATAGTTGATCAGCATGCGGGTCAGGAAAGGATAAATTATGAATATTATTTGGAAAAATATACAAATCTTGATTTATCGATGAGAGACTTGTTGGTACCTATTACTTTAGAATATCCAATGAGTGAGTTTTTAATAATTGAAGAAAGAAAATCAATGTTAGCTAAATTAGGAATTAATTTAGAGATTTTTGGTGATAGTGGCTATGTTTTAAAACAATTACCGATGTGGATGCAAAATATTGATGAGCATGTTTTTATTGAAGATATGATAACACAATTACTGTACGATAATAAAGTGGACGTTATTAAGTTACAAGAACATGCGATTGCTACACTAAGTTGTAAAGCTTCTTTAAAGGCTAATACATATTTATCGCAAGAAGGAATGCAAAATTTAATTGATAAGTTAATGTGTTGTGATAATCCATATGTATGTCCTCATGGTAGGCCAACGATTATTTATTATTCGACATATGAAATTGAAAAACTATTTAAGCGGGTGTAATGATGGAAAAAGTTATTGTTGTAGTGGGACCAACTGGAGTTGGTAAGACTAAAATGGGAGTTGCTTTAGCAAAATATCTTAATGGTGAAGTAATTAGTGGAGATTCAATGCAAATTTATAAAATGATGAATATTGGAACTGCTAAAGTGACAAGTGATGAAATGGAAGGAATTACTCATCATTTAATTGATATTAAAGAGCCTAGTGAAAGCTATAGTGTAAAAGATTTTCAAGATGAGGTTAGATTAAAAATAAAAGAAATAAATAGTCGTAATAAAATTCCAGTTATTGTAGGAGGAACGGGATTATATATAAAAGCAGCATTATATGATTATGAATTTAGTGATAGTCAAATTGAACATCAAGAATATGTTGAGAAATATAAAGATTATACTAATGATGAGTTGTATAATCATTTAATGGAAATAGATTGTTTATCAGCAAATCAATTACATCCTAATAATCGTCAACGTGTTTTAAGAGCGATTGCTATTTATGAAAGTACAGGGGTAAAGAAAAGTGAAACTTTAGCTAGACAAAGTCATGAATTAATTTATGATGCAAAATTTATTGGATTAACATTAGAAAGAGATATTTTATATAAACGAATTAATCAGCGAGTTGATTTAATGGTTCAACAAGGTTTATTAAATGAAATAGATATGTTAATGAAAAAGAATCTTTCTGCTGATCTTCAAAGTATGAAAGCTATAGGTTATAAAGAATGGTTTGCATACTATCAAGGTGTACAAGATTTTGATGAAACAATTGAATTGATAAAAAAGAATTCTCGTAATTATGCTAAACGGCAATATACATGGTTTAATAATCAGATGCCTGTTAAGTGGTTTGATGTTAATTTGGTTGATTTTAATGTTACGGTAGAAGAGGTTATTAAATATTTAAAATGTGATAAAATTTTATAAGAAAATAGCATTTAAATTTAGAATTTAAATGCTATTTTGTTTGATTTAATTTTTTAATATTACTTGTTCGTCCGTGTTTTAAAATTCGTTGATAATTTTGAGCAAGTGCTTTTTCGTAATTACTTGTCATCCAAGGAATGTAAAATTGTTCTCTTTCTAATTCTTTAGGTAGATATTGTATATATTCCCATAATTCTGGGCGACTATAATCATATTTTTCATCATCAGCTAATCCTACAGGTGTAAGTCTAAGGTATTCAGGAATTTTAGTTGATTGATTGTTTAATGAAGACATAGCGGCATCAATTGCAGTTTCGCTGGATTTTGATTTTGGTGATAAACATAAGTCAATAATTACACTAGCAATAGGAATTCGTGCTTCAGGAAAACCAATTATTTTTGCTGCTTGTAAAGCTATTACAGTACGCATACATGCATTTGGGTTTGCTAAACCAATATCTTCGTATGCTGTAGTAATTAATCTTCTTTCTAAAGATTCAATGTCATTAGCTGTGATTAATTTTGCAAAATAATACATTGCCCCATTTGGATCACTACCTCTAATAGATTTTTGCAAGCCACTTAAAGTATCGTAGTAATTATCTTCATCTTTATCATAAGTAATGTTGGTTGTAATAGAGCTACGTTTTAAATCATCAAGAGTAATATGATTATCTTTACAAACAATTGAACAAATTTCTAAACAATTATATCCATAACGAATATCACCATTACATGATTTAGCTATTTGATTTAATACTTCATCATCAATGATATATTGATTATTTAAGCCATTTGGAGAACTTGCAGCTTTTTTTAAGCCATCAATAATCTCATCTATAGTTAGTGATTTTACTTCTAAAATATGACAACGAGATCGAATTGCAGGATTTATTGAATGAAAAGGGTTTGAAGTAGTGCATCCTGCAACTATAAGTAAGCCATTTTCCATATATGATAATAAATCGTCTTGTCGAGCTTTATTTAATCGATGAATTTCATCGATGATAATAAATAAACCATTAGATAGCTTAGCTTCTTCGATAATAATATTCATTTCCTTTTTATTTCCAGTTGAAGCGTTAAAAAAACGGCAAGGAATATTAAGATCGTTAGCTAAAGCATTTGCAATAGTTGTTTTTCCACAGCCAGGATTTCCATATAAAATTATAGAAAATGGATGTTTTTTTTCAACTATTTTTGTCAAAATAGAATCTTTGCCAACTAAATGTTGTTGACCAATCACATCACTTAAATTTTGGGGGCGCATACGATTTGCAAGAGTTGATATCATATTATCTTCCTTTCATTTTAAAAATTAGTTATAATAAGTATAACATTTTTAAACATTGAAAGATAGGTGAATTAAATGAAGTTAGTTATACAAAAAGTAAGTCAAAGTAATGTAAAGGTTGATGGGAAGACGGTTGGTGAAATAGGAAAAGGCTATATGGTTTTAGTTGGAATTACTGATGGCGATGATGAAAAAATTGTGGATAAGATGGTAGATAAATTAATTAATTTAAGAGTTTTTGAAGATGAAGAAAATAAAATGAATTTATCATTGATAGATGTTGAAGGAAGTGTTTTATCAATATCGCAATTTACATTATATGCAAATTGTAAAAAGGGACGTAGACCAAGTTTTGTAGAAGCAGCAAGACCTGAAGTTGCAAAACCATTATATGAGTATTTTAATAGTAAAATAGAAGCAAAAGGAATTAAAGTAGAAAAAGGTATATTTGGCGCAATGATGGATGTATCATTGAATAATGATGGACCAGTAACAATAATATTGGATAGTAAAGAAATTTTTTAATAGTATGGTAGCAAAGATAAAATTGTCTCTTTATATATAATTGGATAAAAAAAAGAAGAAAAAAGATAAAAAGGGCTTTACAAAAAGGAAGTAATGTGATAAATTAAATAGGCACTCGAAAGAAGAGGAAAGAGCCGGAAGGAAATAAGAAAAAAAGAGAAAAAAGATATTGACT
>JAGZCC010000028.1 GCA_018369555.1 Thomasclavelia spiroformis | reverse complement strand
TATTCGTGGTAAAATGAGTGTTTTTCTATACTTCGAAATGCTTGAAAGTGTAATATTTATAGGGATAATCAAAAATCAGATATAAAGTTTTACAAGAAATAAATATCTTCTTTTAGTTCAGTAAATTTTCCGTCTACAAGATATTCATTATATATATCTAAAGTTACTGCATTTATCTTTTTTAACTTCTTTAATTGACTTAAATATTTTAGCTGTTCTTTAGGCTCTAACTCTAAAACACGCCTATTTTTCTCTTCAATTGGAATTAATCCCACTTTTACCATTGGCATTGTTCCATCTAAAAACATTGAAGAATGCACAAATAATGGTTCACTATTAAAAGAATTGAAATACTTACTCAAATCATCTGCTCCTTTAGTTTGTTTAATAATATTACAAACTGCCCCAAATATCGTTTGAGCATCAGGAATTTTGGTTATCGACGAAATATTTTTAAAAGTTATTTTATATAATTTCATCTTATAAATTCACTACTTTAAACTCATCAAATTCAACTTTTACTCGTCCATAACCTCTTGTACCATTACCACCAAGATAATTCATTTCTAGTAACTTTAGTGATTTTTTTATATTCTTCATCATTGTTTCTTTATTATCACCATCAAATACATTCAAAACAATTTCCCCTTCAAATACTGCCCCTGCTGGTACTCTTTCAACAAAACGAGGTGAATCCGATTTACCAGAAATTGGGTTTACTTTATTTTCTGCTTTGATTTCAGTAAAACATCCTGTTCCCAAAATATTTTGAAGTTCGATTTCACTTTCAACTGTTAAAGTTAAGTCTCTAAAAATTGCACGAGTAATTTTTATATCTCCTTCATCAATAGGTTCAAAAATATTTGTAATATTACTATCTTTAAAAAATATATCTTTTTTTGTTCTATCTACTTCTTTAATATGATATTTTAATAGCGATTTTAATTTTCCTTTTAACGAACTTCCAGGAATATATGGTTTATTAGTTAACGGATTTCTAATTACATCACTATCAGCACCACCTATATCAAAACCATTATCATTACCACCAATATATAATCCAGACAATAATTCTAATTTAATATTCAATACATAAATTCCTTCTAACATAAACATTTCCCCCAATCTTAATTTCTACTGACAAGTTTATGATATGCTACAACACTAGTAAAAAATTGATCAAATGCTTCAATATCTTTTTTTGATTGTATTGACTGTTCATTTATAGTATTTGACAAAAAGAAATATAACACTTTTAACGTACTAGGCATTCTACCAGCATTATAAGCACTCATTGCAACAAGCATAAACATTTGTTTTTTAGCACTATCAAAATCCTTATCACTTTGCTTTAATGCAATTTTTACGGTATCTAATATTTTTCTTATTTGATGATTAGGAATTTTTTCAAATTTTTTAGCATATTGATCAGCTAATTTACCCGGTAAATATAATTCAACATAATTTTCATATTCTAAATGTAGTGGTTGATTAATTTTAGGAAATTTAACATAATTTTCTTTTTTATTATAACCCATCATTTATTCCTCCTTATTTTCTCTTGTAAACAATAAAACTAATTTTAAAATTAAAACATACTGTTTTACATCCATATCAGTTTTAATTTTAGTTAATCGATAACGCATACTCTCTACTAATTTTTGATCTTTAACATTTCTATATAAAATATATTGAATCCTTGGCACTAAACAAACAAATTCTATATATGTTTTATCTCTTATATTACTCATAAGATTATATAGCATTGTTCTAGAAAGTTTTCCTTCTGATATAAATTTACATATTTCTTTAACTTCAATTAATAATTCTTCAAATTCACCAAAAGGAACAGTTGTATTTAATAGCGTTATTGCATTTTTATCGCCATCTTTAGACATTGATAAAGCATCTTCAGCCATTTGAACCCCAAAACGAATTGGTTTTTTATCACTTTGAAAATTAATTCCTCCTGAAATAGTAATATTTCTATTATTAGTAAATTTAGCAAAACGTTTATGGATTTCTAATGCTAATTCAACAATTGAATATGCTGAACCGATAATTACTAAATCATCTCCTCCTGCATAATTAATATAAAACATTGTTCCATTTTTTACTTTATCATTAATATTTTCATTGATTTTTAATGATACTTCTCGACAAATATTTTTTATCTCATGTCCAAAGAAAAACTCCATTAATCTACTCATTGTAACATATTTTGAAATTGTTCTCTGTACTCTAGCTTCGTCACTTACTTTTAATCCAAATGCAAAAATTCCTCCTAAATCATCAACATCCATTTTTAATATAGCTAATTTTTCATCACCATATTTTGATGATGTTAGTTTTATTATTTGTTCAAAATTCAAAATATCTCCATAATCATTTAATGGTACTTGACTAGATAACATTTTTTCATTTCCAAAGCCAAAATTATTAATACTATCTACATACCAGCTAATTTCATCATCAATTAAATATGATTTATCATTTATAAATAATAATTGAACAAACCCTAAATCTAATGTTTCTATATTTTTAATATCATTTGTTTTATTAAAATTATAAATAATTCCAAAACTTTCATTTTTAGTATATATTTGTGAGATTTTTTCAACCATTTTACAAATAAAACATTGTTCGTTTTTTGAAACTCTACCACAAGTATTACATTTACTGTTGAAATCAATTTTATCAAAGAAAAAATCTGCATCATCAATAATATCTTGATATTTGCGCATTTTATTTCTTCCTAATAAACTCTTTAATTCAATTGCTTTATCTGTTTGAAATGTTTCTAATTCTTTTTTATTTACAGGTAACATTGCGTTTACAAAAGTAATATCTGCTTGAAACAAATTAAATAATGATTTTCTAATTTTCTTAGATAGATTCATTACCTTTTTTTCAATTGATTGATTATAAGGTAGTAATATCATTGAACCGCCACCAGTATTAAATAAAATGTTACTAACAGTTAACCCAAATTCATTTAAAAAAGCATATGATATAGCATTAGTAATTAATCCAACTAAAATCGACCTTCCTCTCAATGCTTTAGATAATCCAGGTTTTGTTCCACTACCTTCAACAACTTGATAAATAAAACTTTGTATTCCTGAAACATCAATTTCTAACATATAAAACATCTCTTGATCATAACATGTTTTATCATATAAGCAACTTGCAATTGCTGAACTTATTTTCAAATGATCAAAAAGACTTACCGCAGATTTAACACCTCCATAAGTCGATGCTGGTACAGTTACTAAATATTTATTTAATAAATTATACATGTAATTATAAGCAATGAAATTGACTCTTTTTTTCAAGTAGATATTTTTCTCTATCTCATCAGCAAATTCATCAAACAATATTTTGTATTCATCTACACTTTCTTTTAAACTTTTACGAACAAAATTAGCATCAGGTATATTCATCTGATCTCTAGTTGATAATGAAAATATACTATTATCATTTTTTTCTTTACCAAAATGAACTTCACTTAAAACTGAATATAATCTAGCTGTAATAAAACTTCCTTTTTTATTTTCAGCTTCATTATCTTTGAGTTCATCTTGACGATCAATTGCAGAAGCAATCTGATCAGCTTTTTTGATAATATTAAAAAAATGTTCACTTTCATTGATATGATGATGTTCACTCGTTAACTTTTCAAATTCATTATTCATTTCTAAATATTTATTTAAAAAGCGTGAAGTGTATCCACTATGTAAATGACTATAATAATTACCATTTTTATGATATCTAGTAGTTTCAAGTTCTCTTTTGGATAAATCTGATTTCTCATAAGTACGCTGATAAAATTTCCCGATATCATGCAATAAAGCTCCATAAGCAACATCAATTAACTTATAGTCTTCCATATTTCCACCTACCTTAATTTATTGATTTCTTCAATTATTTTTTCATTCATTAGATTATAACTTTCCCAATATTTACTAGTATCAAAATTCAAACATGCTAATACAATCTTGATAATATTTACATAATCATCTACACTCTTACCCAATTTTTTTATTATATCTTCTTCTCTTACACATGTAATTTGATGACTTGCAATATTACGAATTTCTTTTCTTAAAGAATTGAGCATTTTTAAGGATAAGCGTAATTTTGAATCATCGTCTAATTTTGCATATAGTATAGTTAACATTTGTTTTTCTGATAAAAATGTATCGTTATATTTGCCTGATTTATTTTTAGAAAATTCAAAATCTAATATTTTTAATAATTCTTTACCTTGACTGTCTTTATCCATTAATTGTCTTGTTAAATACATTACTCCTCTTTTATCTTTCGAACAATATTTTAAAATATTGATTTTACAAATATTATTTAGAGCATATTTACATATTTCATATAAAAATGGTGTTATTCCACGAACAAAATCCAAGATTTCCCCTTTTTCAATTTTTACTTTTAACCATAAACCGTATTCAAATATTTTTGCTTGTTCTTCATCTAGATATGGTAATAAAGATTTATTAGGACTTTTTAATATTTCTTTTGTATCAAGGTTATAGCGGTCTAATGAAAATTTAATTAAATCTATAACATTTTTATCAATACGATATTTATAACTATTAACTAAATCATATGCTGCTTCATAATCGTATGATTTAATCAGATTAACTAATAACTCCTTTTGAATTTTAAAATTAAACTTATCATTTTTTGAAAAATAAGTTCTATCTTCATTAATATCATTATCACTGTTTAATTCCCAATAAAAATCTAAATCGTAATTTTTCAAATCAACCCTTTTCCATTTTCCTTTAGTTGGATCATCAACTTGAATTGGTATGAGTTTATATTTAGATAAAGCTGCTAAAATTTGCAGTGTAGCTTTCATTGCTGGAGTACCAGAAGAAACATTACACAATATTTCTACATCTTTACCATTTTCTTCAATTATTTCATTAATAATATTTTCAAAATCATCATAAAATTCATCAAATCTCTGTACATCTATTAATTTTGGTCTTTTAATTTTATACGCTTCAATTTTAGTATTTAAATACTTATTCAATAACATAACTGATTTTTCATATCTATTATCTATAGCATCAAACTCACAAATTTCTTTTGACATATAAAAATAAATTTTATCAGGACGATGATATCTTACAATTTGCATATATGCAGCATCGTATATAACATCATTTTCAAAGATTGTCAGTGGATCTGATTTACCTACACAAGTAAACAATATCTTCATTATACTTTAACTCCTCTCCTTATATTTATAGCTATAATATAATTATATCATCCAAAAAAACACTAGTCTAACAATACAATGATTTATCATCATTTTCTTGTAATCGTTTTCTATATAAAAGCAAATATTTATTATATAAACACTATTAAATGAACTAATAAAAAAGGATTGATTTTGTATCATTTAAATCAATCCTTAATTAATATATTTTTACTTGTTATTTTCTTTATATTCTAAATATTCATCATATGTAGATAAACGATCTAAAATACCTGTTTCATTAAATTCAATAATACGATTAGCAATTGTTTGAACAAACTGATGGTCATGACTAGTAAATAAAATATTTTCTTTAAAATTAATCAATCCTTGATTCAATGCTTGAATTGATTCAAGATCAAGATGGTTAGTTGGCTCATCTAAAACCAAAACATTAGCTTCTGCCATCATCATTTTTGCAAGCATACATCTAACCTTTTCTCCTCCAGATAAAACTGAAGCCTTTTTCAATGCTTCTTCACCTGAAAATAACATTCTTCCAAGCCATCCTCTTAAATCTTGTTCATATTCATCTTTAACCGAAAATTGACGTAACCAATCAACTAATGACAAATCACAATCATTAAAATATTTAGAATTATCTTTAGGAAAATATGATTGAGAAGTAGTTACACCCCATTGGTATGTTCCTTCATCAGGTTCTATTTCCCCCATAATGATTTTAAAGAATACTTCTGTAGCTTTTACATCCCCTACAAAAGCAACCTTATCTTTAGGATTAATTGAAAAACTTACATTATTTAATAACTTAACCCCTTCTACTGTCTTAGATAATCCTTCAACTTTTAAAACAATATTTCCTACTTCACGTCCTGGTTTAAAAGAAATAAATGGATAACGACGAAGTGATGGTTTAATATCAACCATTTCTAAGTTATCTAATAATTTCTTTCTTGAAGTAGCTTGTTTAGCTTTAGAAGCATTAGCACTAAAACGTGCAATAAATTCTTCTAATTCTTTTTTCTTTGCTTCAGCTTTTTTATTTTGATCTTTTGCTTGTTGTAATTGTAGCTGACTATACTCATACCAGAAATCATAGTTACCTACATATAATTGAATCTTTGAATAATCAATATCTGCAATATGTGTACAAACCTTATTTAAAAAATAACGGTCATGACTTACTACAATCACAGTATTTTTAAAATTCATCAAAAAGTTTTCTAACCAGCGAATACTTTCTAAATCCAAATGGTTAGTCGGCTCATCTAATAAAAGAACATCAGGATTACCAAATAAAGCTTGAGCTAATAACACCTTTACTTTTTGATTCCCATCTAATTCCTTCATCTTTAAACCATGTAACTCACTACCAATTCCTAAACCATTTAAAAGAATCTCTGCATCAACTTCAGCATTCCAACCATCCATCTCTGCAAATTCTCCTTCAAGTTCACCTAATCTAATTCCATCTTCATCATTAAAATCAGGTTTAACATACAACTTTTCTTTTTCCTGCATAATTTCATAAAGTCTTTTATTACCCATTATTACAGTTTCTACAACACCTTTATCATCATAAGCAAAATGATCTTGTTTTAAAACTGATAAACGTTTATTAGGCTCTAAAATCACTTCACCTTTATTTGGTTCAATTTCACCAGCTAAAATTTTCAAAAAAGTACTTTTACCAGCACCGTTAGCACCAATAACGCCATAGCAATTTCCATCTGTAAATTTAACTGTTACGTTTTCAAATAAAGCTCTATCTCCATATCTTAAAGATACATTTTGTGTTGATATCATTAATCTATCTCCTTTTTATTTAAGTCATATTATTATGTCATAAAGTAACGATTAAATCAATACAATTTAACTTTCTTAATAACAATCACTCATTAATAACGTAAAAAGATTAATTTTTCCTTAACCTTTTTAACCACTATTCACTTGGAATTACAATTGTTGCGATAATATAAGCAATAATCCCACTACCAGCCATTGCAAACAAAACAATCCAACCCAATCTAACTAACGATGGATCCAAATCAAAATACTCAGCAATTCCACCACAAACACCACATATCATACGATCATGTCTTGAACGATATAATTTTTTCATTACTGCACCTCCATTTTTATATCAATATCACTTGCATCACAATTCACACTTATTTTTTTCATTCCACTACTAAAACTATAATCATCACTTAAACCATCAGTTTTATAATTTCCAATTCTAACACTACCTAAATCACAACTTACATCATAACTATAATCCGCTTCACTACCTACCATCATTACTTCAATATCACCTACATCACAATCAAAATCACTATTTAGACAATCTAATAAATCAATAGTTGCTTTTCCTGCATCAACTTCAACATTGAGATTTGTTGTAGTAATTTTCTTAGCAGCAAAATCACCAGCATCAACACTTATCTCAATATCTCTTGCATAAATATTTTCAGCTTCAAAATCACCGGCATCAACACTTATATCAACATCATTAAATTGATAATTAATCGGTATATAAACTGTTATCTTTTTATTTGAATTATTTAAATTAAAGATATTAAAATTATCTTCAATCATCAAAGCATTATTTTCATTAACTATTTTTATTGATTTACTACTGATTACTTTAATCGAACTACCATCATACTCTTGAATATTTACTTTACAACCATCAACTTCAATGTCAAGATTTTTAATTCCAACAAATGCATATTCACTATTAGAGATAGAATCATCAAAATATGTACTCTTTAATTGTGAAAAACCACCTAAAACAGTTCCACTAATCAATAGAATCAAGGCCATTAATAAACATCCCAAAATAAAATATTTACTTTTTTTCATACCATTCACCTATCCTATCAATCACTTCTCGACAAAATTTAATCCCTGCCTTAAACAAATATGGCAGAAGTTTTACTAATGTCTTTCCAACCCAAAAAAAGCCAAATGATAAAACCACTAAACCAAATCCTATCGCAAGAATAATTAAACCAGCACCGGTCAACTCACCAAGAATCATTATCCCTTTTACAAAACAAGCAATTGTTCCTATTAAACAACCGATACCAGCACAAAAACTACCTAACGTTACTCCCAATAATCCCCCAATAACACCAATAACAACACCAATTAATCCACTAAAAATCGGTATTCCAAAAATAACAATACCAATAATTATTAAAATCAATAATAATTTATTACGTTCTTGATTCCCTTTAAAATGACTTTCACATTTTTTATCATTATTTTTAGTTTTAATCACCTCTTGATTCTGTTCAAACGATGAATTAGCCATCCCTTTATCACTATATTCAATATCTTGTTCAAAACTTTCATTAATCCCAGCTTTAATAATTGCTGCAACTTTTTCTGGGGTCCCTAATTCATTAATTACTTGTTGTTCATTTTCTACCCCTGCTTCATCAAAATAATCTTGATAATATTGAATTGCTTCTTCTCTTTCAACATCTTCGATATCTTGAAGTAAAAATGCTAATTCATCAAGAAACTCTTTACGATTCATTATTACTTTCCCTCCTCAATAATTCGATTAATTTTTTGTACATAAATCGTCCATTCTTGACGATACATTTGTAATTGTACTTGTCCTTGAGGTGTAATTTTATAATAGCGACGATTTCTTCCCTGATATTCTTGGTCATACGTTTCTAGACAATTATCTTTTAATAATCTTCTTAAAACTGGATAAAGAGTTGATTCAGAAACATCAAGAGCACTTCGAACATCTTGTGTAATTTTATATCCATATGTCCCATCTATCTCTTTAGAAACCACTGATAAAACAATTGCATCTAATAATGCAGCTCCAGTATTAAATATCATAGCAACTTCCTCTCTAGTTATTTTATAATATTATATTGCATATAATATTATTAGTCAACAAATAATAATTTTCAAAAAAAAGGACTTAATGTCCTTTATTTATTGCATTTTCCATTTCTAAATGCCGGATTAAATGCATAATAATTTTTAGAATTTAAACGTTTTTTTACTAATTCTAAAGCTTCAGCAAATCTTTGATAATGAACAATTTCACGAGCTCTTAAAAAACGTATTGGTTTTTTAATTTCTTCATCATCAACAAGAGCTAAAATATTGTCATAAGTTGTTCTTGCTTTTTGTTCAGCCGCCATATCTTCAGTTAAATCAGTTATTGGGTCACCTTTAGATTGGAAATATGCTGCCGTAAATGGTACATTATTAGCTCCTTGTGGATAAATACCCAAAGTATGAGTTACAAAATATTTATCATAACCTTGTTTTTTGATTTCATCAATCGATAAGTTTGCTGTTAATTGGTAAATAATAGCACTAATTATTTCTACATGCGCAAGCTCATTAGCACATTAATGTTATATGTATAAAAATATACCTATTATTTATCTATTTTTTGTATTTCTCTATTTCATTCATAATTCTTAGATTATTATAGATACGTTCAACATCTTTTTTCTGTTCTTCGACAGTAGTTTTTGTATATATATTTAGCGTTGTGGTAATATTCGCATGACCTAATAACGCACTAACATTTTCTATATTTGCTCCACCATCAATCATGGTTTTTACAAACATCTCTCTAAACGTATGAAAATGTATTTTGTAGCCATGAACTTTTGCCCAATTTGATATGTAACTAGAAACTATGTTTGGGGTTATATATCCTCTTTCTGCGGAAGGTAAAAGTATATCGTTTTCATGTGTCAAAAGATATTTTTTTAAAATTTCTTTTAATTCTTCGCACATAAATACAGTTCTAATGCTATCTACAGTTTTAGTAGTTGAAACAATCCCATCATGACCAATAGTTTTGTTTATATTAATTTCACCGACAGCAATATTAATATCATTAGTTGATAATGCTAATACTTCCCCCAACCGAGCACCGGTAAAAAAACCGATCCAGCACGCCAATATATATGATTTTTTATTTTTGCTTCTACATTTATATAAATGTTTCATCAGCTCAATAAATTCATTCATAGAATTGGCATTATATCTTTTTTTTGCATTCCTTTGCCCTAAATATAAGTGTTTTTTCCAATTTACTACTATCCCTTCTTTTAGTTCAGCTATCTCAACAACTTTAATTAAAGCACTCTTATATGTTTTGATTGTATTGTAAGAATATCTTTTCACTAAAGAATTGAAACCCTCTTGAACAATATCATATGATAAATCGCAAATTTCAATGTCACCGATTCTATCAAGCCAAAAACGTTCAAAATAATATTTGTATATTTCCTTTGTTCTTCTTGAAAGAGGAGTAAAGTTTATATACTCCTCATACACTTCTTTTAATTTCATAAATATCACCATAGACAAGGATTAATATAATCCTTATCTATAATTCCTTTCTAGTTCTAACATTTCATCAAAGCTAATTTCTTCATCAAGATTAGCAAAATTGCTAAAGTCTTTACGGTTATTGATATCTCCGCAATCTGTGTCTTGATCTAAGTTATCACATGCCATAAGCCATTCAATATAATTTATTTCTAATTCTGTAATATCTTTTTCACATTGAAATCCTGTGATTATATCATCTATTAACTCTTTTTCTAATACTTCTTCGCTCATATCTTTACGATTTTCAAAACCTAGTGTTTCATCTAAACAAGCATCAATATCTTCTAATGCTCGTTCTTTGTCAAATCCTAATCTTACTGCTAATTCTAATAATTCTGCTGTTGTTGTAATGTATGTTGTTTTCATTTTATTTTCCTCCAATATTATATATCTCTTTACTTTTTTTTAAATTTGATTATAATATCGGTTGAGGAGGGGCTAACTCCTCAACTGACAAGTTTTATTTTTTTATGCTGGCTATAAACACTTGCAACGCTTTTCCGTTGCTTGGCTTGTAGCCTTTTTGTTTACACCAAATTTTATAAACTGTAATTAGTTCCATTTATTAACACCTCCTTTCTACACTTATATAATAACCTATTTTGGGTTATTTGTCAACCGTTTTGTAATACTTTTTGTAGTATTTTTAATCTTTTCTTATTTACATATAACCTATTTTATATTATTATGTAATTGTAAGGAGGTTAAAATATGAGTATTGTTTATACCGATAATGAACATCTTATAATTGAAATTAAAAAAATAATGCTTGATAGTAAAATGACACAAAGAGAAATAGCTGAAAAATTAAATATTAAACCTCAAGGACTAACTAAAATACTAAATAAGAAAAATTTTAGTTTTGAAGATGCGAACAAAATACTAAATGCTATGGGGTATAAGATGTTAATAGAATGTAAAAAAGACACTTAATTGCTAAAAGTGTCTTTTTTATTGCGTTAATAACTACTAATAAAATTTCTAACACAAATGATATTCAAAAGGATAAAAACTATTTACTGATACTTAACATCCGCTATTATATCACTTATTCTATACCTAAATTAATTATCCTTACATTTATATTTTCTGCTGGTGTTACATCACATTTAAATGTTACTGTACCTGTTCCCTGTTCAGTAGCTTTAACGCCGCCTGTACCCGTATCAACAATTAGAATACTGTTAGATAAAACACCATCTACCGTTAAGGTTTGTTTTTTACCAACCCATTTAGTCGATAATAAAACTCCCCTTGATACTTTTTTGTCTGCTTTTGTCTGCTGCAGTTCTTCTACCTGCTCTATTACTGTTGTTGCTTTTTCTCCATCAATCGACTTGAAAACAACAAAATATACATCCTGTCCAGCTTCTAAAGGGCTTGTTAATGTTACTGTTGTTTTAGTCTTAGTATAATGTTTACCTTCAATAAGCCATAAATTATTGACATATACATTCAATATATCTAAAGCCGGCTCATACTGCGGTATTCCAATTTCAATAACTTTTTGATTTGATTGAGTTGTTACAGTACTGTTAGTGTACTGTCTAAGTAATGTAGAAGTTGCTAATTTTTCTTTTAATGTCTGGAACCATTCATTAAAATCATTTTCACTAGCTGTTTGAAATTCTTTATATGCAGTTTCATACTGCTTGTATAAATCGCTTGTATCGACCTGATTTATTAATCCTGTTACATATCCACATACCTCTGTATCCGGTATTGTATTAGTGATATTTGCCTGCGTTATGCTTTCTGCTAGTTTATTAATTCTAATAGTGCATAAGCTCATTTCTTCTACATTGCTGTCAATCTGCAACGCTGGAGCGATAGGGTCGCTAGCCGGCACTCCTTTTTTTAATACGATACTAGCATTTCTTACACCTTCGTTTTTGTCATTTCGTAGTACAATTCTATCTATACGATTCAAAATAACATCACTTTGATCTACTGTTAATGTAATATCTGCGGTATTTTCTATCCATTTCCCGTCACTGAAAAATGCTTTTCCCGTTGGTATTTTTACTTTCATGCCGCCGCTAGATGTTACAACAAATTTATCTTTGTAATTTTGCAGAACTCCGCGCGTAAAGAGCCCAGCAAAATACCTGCTCATTGTTTCTGCGTTATATTTTCTATCCCCGTTCAAGGAATTATAATACCCTGTAATTAATGTCATTATCACACCTCCAATGTGCTGAAAGTCGGCACTATTCTATAACCGTTTTCGTTTTCACTTTCAATAATTTCTAATATCTTTGGGCTTGCTTCGATTCCGTATTTATCAACTGTCTGCACCGTATCCCCTAAATTATAATCTTCTTTATATCTGTATGTTAACGTTGTTTCTATTTCGCCGGAGTATTTTTCAATTTCTTTGTTTTCCGCTAACTTTTCTTCTCCGCGTTCAATTAATAACTTGTTATATTCATCAGCTGCTATCTCGTTATTGTTGCTTGAAATGTCTTTTGCGTCCACAAACATTTCATAACGTTCCATTCCTCCACCGTTGCCTATAGATTGATATTTTCTATCAGTCCCTTCACCTTCACCGCCGATTAACGCGGTGTTTTTAAAACTGCTTTCATCATATTCATAATCAGTATTAATAATATTGTCGTATTCATCACTGAAAACTACATAGCTGTTAACATCTTGACTGTAACTCCTGTTTTCACCTCGATAAAGATCGAACACTAAATACCCTTCATCATTCATAGTAATTTTAAAACCATAATCATATAATTTGCATATTTCTATAATTGCAGTTAACAGATTATCCCCTGTTACCTGCTTATCTATTGTTTCTGTAAATCCCTTTAAAGCACCTAATTGTAAATTAGGTATTTTTCTTTTAGAATCCGCTGGATTAATAGCATTTTCATCTATAAGCCTTCTAATAAAGCTTTCTGCTGTTTCATTAGTCTTGCTGTTAGTTTGTCTCCAGATTATCCTGCGCTCTAAAATGGCTTCTATAGAACGCCCAGAACACGCTATGACATTCCCTGTTTCTGCTGCTGTAGTTAAATTTCTTTTTTCAATAATCATTAATCTATCATCATCTTCTCTTGCCAGATAATATCCGTTTACAAGCGAATTGACTGTATTATTATCTGCAATGCAGTTTAATACAAAATCGCCGGTTTCATAATATCTCTTTACCCATTCCAAACTTTTAAAGGTATCTAAAACATCTATAATTTCAAATGCTTTATTTAAAATAAACAGTTCCATGTTATACCCCCTCATAGCGGTTAGAATAGGTAAATTTGAAGCTTAAATTTTCTTCTCCAGCTTCACAGGTATAAGTAAATAAGTTATCGCCAACCTGTAAAGTTAGCCACTTATTGCCTTTTAAAATATTGTTAATAATATTTCTTGTCTCACCGTACCTGATCAATTCAACTTTTTTATTAAATTTATTTGTGTTGATTCTAATCACATCACCTAACTGCATTGTAAAATCAAGTCCAAAATATTCTCGTGTTTCGACGTTGTATATAGTAGGCTTTATTACTTCACCGTTTGCAGTTAATTCTATAATCATACCTGTTTCAACGTCGCCGGCATTAAAAATATTTTGCGTTAATGCTTTATCGATTATTGAAAATGGTATACCTTCTTCATCTATAGAAAAAGGGAACTCAAAATTATCTATAATATTAGCCATGTCTGCTACACTTTCGGCACTGTCTTTCAAATATGGATCTAGGCATTTTATGCTTATTGAAATAAGCTGCTTTTGTTCAAACAACGAACCATCAAAACCCTCAACGATCCCAGCAGTTACTATATCTCTATTTTTATTTTTAAAGTAGATATTTAACTGCTTTTTTAATTTGAAATATGTATACAGTCTTTGTCTGTTTTCTTCAACGGGAAAAGCCGGTTTAATATCAATAGTTACATCTCTTATTCCTACTCTTGCGCTGTTAAATGTTTCACCGTCTGCATTAGCTACAGCGCTAGAATTAACTGCTGCCTGAGGGGGTAGAAGTCCTTCAATAGCTACACTTTCAAAAAATGGAGAGTTCGTAAGCTCTATTTTTTCTTTTTTTTCATTTTCTACTTCTAATCTAAACATTGCTTACTGCCCCCTCCATTTCTTAAATAAATTAATCTGCTTTTGTGTGTTTCTATATACTTCTAAGCTGTCTAATGCCTTAGGTGAAGTGTTATACTGATTAAATGTAACATTGCTTATATTTGAAGATCCGGCATCTGCAAGCGCCATTTGTGGTGCCTGTTTAGCAATTGTAGTTTTCAGCTTAGTTTTAACATCATTTAAATAGATATTGCTTTTTATTTTTTCACCAGCTGTCGCTACTTCATTTGTCATTTTTTCTACTGCACTAATAGCTCTGCCTTTATTTCGCTCTATTCCTTTTTTAATTCCTTCCGGTATATATGAAGCAAGTTTCATAAATATTCTTGACGGTGATTTAATCTCTAAATTTTTCCTAAATGTTTTTACCATTCCGGAAGCTAATGAAGCCATAGCACCAAAAATCGAATTGTTTTTACTGCTTGACCCTTTTTCTATTCCGTCTGCAGCATGTGCGCCGGCATCGTAAAATTTCTGGTATTCATTGTAAAATTTATCAGCTGAATTCTGCGCTAAAACTGTTGCGGCTGTAAATAACGGTGTTCCTTTGCTGTTCATACCATTTTTAACCGCTTCGGCACTGTCTGCCCCCGCCTTTGAAAACTGATCTTTTTTTGAATTGAGAATACCTAATACCACATTGTTCATTATATCCCATGCAGTTACGTATCCTCCTTTTTTTGTATCGACAGTTGAGGTCATTGCATCTAATTCATTTTGAACGTTCTGGACTTTTCTTTGCTGCGATTCTATCTGCTGCAGTTCTATAGTGTCGTTTGTTCCTTTGTATTTATCTTTTAAATACTGTAAATGTGCTTCTTCTGCCTGCTTCCGCTGCTCTAAAAGTGCTTTTTGTTCCTGCGTGGTAGTTGCTTTTTTTGCTAATATACTCGTTTCTATTTTGGCTATTTCTTCTGCATTTCCGCTAGCTAATCTAGTCGCGTTAGCTTCATACGTCGCGATATCGTCATAATAGCCTTTAACTATCTTATTTTGCTTGTTGAACTCTTTTTCCTTTACTGCGGTATCATGTTCCAGCTGCGACCACTGATAGAACAGACCGCTTGTTTTTGCTTCTATGTCATTTTTCCAGTCTGCACCAAATTTTTTTACTAATTCAGCTTCTTTTGTCATTTTTTCAATATTGAGTTCTGTGAGCTCTGCATTTAATTTATTTGCTTTTGTCTGTGCCTCTAAAGACTTTGTAACTGCTTCTTTATAAGCCGGAAGTTGAGCTTCTAGAATTATTTCAGCGCGCTTTTTTTCAATCATATTGTCAATCTGTCCGCTAAGATCCTTATAGCCCTCTATAACTCCGTTATTAAGTTTCATTTCTGTGCCTAGCGCTGTGTTTAGTTCATTTAAAATAAACCCTACGCGCCCTTCGTATCCGGCTTTTACTTTACCGTTCTGGTCTGTTAAGTTTTTTAGCTCATTATTTAATGCTTTTGTATTTTCAATTTCCCCTAAGCCGGAAGCTATAGCTTCCTTTTGACTATTGATTATTTCTTTTCTGCTGGCTATCTCTTTATCCATTGCCTCTATATTTTTTTCATGCTCCGTTTTTTCGTTTGCTAAAGAAAAAATATAGCTTCCTACTGCAGCAGTAGCACCAATAAGTAAAGTAGTAACCATTCCTAAAGGGCTGGCTTTCTGCGCTAAATTAAATGCTTTCTGCGCTAATGTAGCGCCATTAGTAGCTAATGTATGTGCATTTGTTGCTAGCGTAGCCCCTTTGGTTACACCCGTCATTAATATAGTTGTGGCTTTTGTTGCTATAGCAGCACCATTAGCTAGTAACTGCGCATTTTTATTAGCTAGCCATGCAGCAGTTAAACCGGCAACTAGAACAGTTATAGGCTTCAAATTGCTCTTAAACCATGAAATACCGCCCTTTATTTTATTAAAGCCTCCTGTTATATCATCTGCAAATCCTTCTATATCTGCGCTATCTGTACCTTTAACAATTTCATCAAATAAAGTTATAAAACCTTTTTTTACAGAAGCGACTATAGGCTCTGTTTTTTTTCCCATCATTGCCATACGGTCATTAAAATCAAATGTAGCATTAGCACTATCTATAAGTGCTTTTTCATTTTGCTCGTAGGCTTCTTTAACATCTTTTAATCCATATTTAGATAAATAATCAAGTACATATTGCTGCTGATTGCCGCTTTTTATTGCTTTCTGTAACCCTTTATCAAAATCTTCTAAAACTGCTCCGCATCTTTCTAAAAGCTCTGCAAAAGGTCCAACAGCCTTACCGGTTGCTAAAGTCTCCTGCAGCCCGTCTGCGAGCCCTTCAAATTTAAGTGTATCTTTCCATTTTATTGAAGCTCCTAATAGCTGATCAGTAATATCATTAAGCAATTTACCGTCAAAATTAGCACTTAATAAGTTATTTAATCCTTCTACTCCTGCGCCGGTATCATTTGTAATTGCGTTTACTTCTCTTAGATTATCTTTTACATTATCAAATGACGATCCTGTAGTTTGCGCTGTTGCTTGAAGTTTTCCTAATTCTGCTCTATATTCTCTTGTTTCTTCGATTGAACTTTTTAAGCCTGAAATTAAATTATTTAAACCGTTAGCAATAAATCCGGCTATTGCCCCCTTGGCAATCGTAAATCCATCCGCCAGCTCACCTACAGAACTTTCGATCTTATCGCTGGTTTTTCTTATATCTTCAAGTTCTTCTTTTAAACTTCTTCCTGAACTTTCAGCCCTGCGCTGCGCTTCTTTTAATTCTTCAAGCTCTTCATTATAGTTGTTAATCGAACGTTCTGTCCTGTTTACACTCGCCTGCTGATTAGAAATAGTCGTTTTTAGCTTTTCCGCGGTATCGACTGCTTTATATTGCGCACGCTCTAGTCTATTTATTTCTTTGTTTAATTCTTTTACTTCGCTTGATTCTTCACCGTACTGCTCTATTGCCTGCTGTTTTTTCTGCTTTAATTCATCTATATCATTTGTATATTTATTTATTAAATCAATAGTACTGTTGTATTGTTTCTGGTTCTGTGCTAATTTTGATTTTTCAGCTTCTAAAACAGTGTTCAGCTGTTTCAGTTTTGCGCTTACACCGTCTACAGAATCAGCCCAATTGTCAAGCTTACTTGCCGATTCATTAAATTCAGCATTAGCCTGTTTTATTTTATTTCTTGCTTCCGCTACAGATGTTTTTAAATCGTCTATATTAACTTCGTATTTAATTCCGTAAATACTTTCTCTATCTGCCATTCAACCACCTCCCGTTACTAATCGCTTACAGCGATCATATTTCTTTTTTTGCTGTTTTTTGTTTCCGGTTCTGCATCTTCATATTTATCATTGAAATTATTTAAATCCCTAATAAACGTAAATACTTCTATAGCTCTTTTATCATCTATAGTCATAGGGTCTAATAAAGGAAACTGTTTAGACAGCAGCATTTCAATTTCAAAAATTATTTCATAAAGGGAAGCTTTAACACTTCCCTTATCTAGTTTTTTCTATCTTTTCCGGCAATTCCTATTGTGCTGAATGTATATTTTCCTAAATTGATAATAGTATCTATTACTTCATCTAAATGTACTGTGTTATATTCCTCTTCTGTTAATCCTTTAAAAACATCTTTCATTAAATCTAAGACAGTATCATAGCTGTTTAATGCTAAATTATAAATCAAGCTGATTAATGAAGCGTTGCTTTCATTTGTTTTAGCTTTTAAACATTTAGCTAGAGCATCTAAGTCTATAATTGTAATTATTCTTTTTAATAGTCCCATTTTTATAGAGTAGCTGTCTCTTGTATACGTCTTAACGACCTCGTCTAATTCATTGTAAATATTTAATTTTAATTCCATTGTTAATTGCCTCCGCTTACTGATTTTTCTGTTTTAGTTTCTTTTACATTGCTTTGATATGAAGCTGGTAATGAGGCAGTGTCAGGATCATATACTTTTTCAAAAAACTTTTGCTCTGTTACAGTTCCACCTGCTTTAATTCGATAGAATTTCATTGGTTCATTATCAGCTTTAGCAAATCTATGCTGTGTATAAATAGATGTTGCGGTCCATTCTAAATTAGTAGTTTCTGTCCCATCATCTTGAGTAATATGCTTTTCTTTACCGCCTGTAATTTTATTTTTATAAACCCAATAATACCAGTCTGTGCCCTCTGTATCTGTTGCGATAAAACCAATCGCAACATAAGGACGTTTTAGGGGTGTGCCAAAATATTCTCCTGTTTCTTCGTCGGCTTTTCTTCCTTCGATTTTACCGCGCACTATATCTTCTAAAACAGTTGTAATTAAAGAGTATGTATCCGCACCTTCCGCAGTTACAACTATAGCCGCCTGATTATCGTAGTAATCTGTTGCAGAGCTTTCTTCTGCTTCTCCCCCAATTTCTTTAACTCCTGCAAATCTAACCGGTGTATCATATGTCAGTGAAGCTTCTGTATCTGCTGTTAATGTTGCGATCATAAGTTTTCTAAGACCGCGTAAATTTTTAAATATATTTTCTGCCATTTTAATTAATCTCCTTTTCTATAAATATCGCTTCTATACTTCGCCCTGAATGGTTTTTAGAATCGCTGTATACGTCATGCCCTTTGCCGGGTACAATCCAGCTATTTGCTATTAATAATTCTTTTGCTTTAAGCAAAACATCAACTGCCATGCGCGGATCGATAGAATAGAAGTTGATAGTGAAATACCACACATAACCGCTTTCCTTATTGTCATAATGTTCTAACGTTTCTGTATCATCATTCCATGCTGTAAAGAAATGATCGGGGTATTCATCGCTGCTGGTAAATGAGCCCTGCTCATATACGTCATATCCCAACGTTTCTAGCAATATAAACAATTTATCTTTCATAGCAGCTTTTCAACCTCCTTTTCTAACGTTTCTTCTATCGCCGCCCTGACATCTTTGTTTCTTCTAATCTTCCTCACAAAATTAACCGGCTTTTGTGCTGGTGTTCCGCGGTCTAAAAATACTGCTGCTATACCGCCTTTTTCTATGTCAAAACCTGTTTTTAGCGTTATTTTATTTCTAACATTTTCGACTTTTAAATCCTGCACCAATGAATCTTCAGTAATGCCTGAATACCAGTGCATCCCGATAACTTTTTGAAATTCCTTTGTAGCAGCTTCACCGGATTTTATAACTGCCTTTTCTATAGCTTTAGGAAGATCGCCGCCTAATTTTTCTATGTCCTGCAATATATCATCTACACCTGAAAATGACATAGTACAGTTTGCTTTTCCTTTTCTAGCCACGCGAACCCCTTAGCCTCTCTACTTTAAACTTCAAAAACTGATGCCTGTATTCAATATCCTCCGGCTCTCCTAAAATTGAAAATACTTTGCCATCGTCAAGACGTTTTAGGCGTGTATCGCTTTTAATTTCCGGTGTGTACCATGTTTCTATGTTTGCGGTATCTTTTATACTTAATATCCCGTTTGCTTCGCTTAGTGTTCCGCCAAACGTCAGGAAAGAGCAGTTTATAATATCTCCTTCTTCCGGATATGTCGGGATTTCTTTTCCCTGAACTTTTGTATATGTAGGGTTTAACAACATAAACCCTACATTGAACGGTGCTTTTGGCCTATACATCTTCTAATCAGCCTCTTTTTTTAATAAATCTTTATCAGGTTTTAATCTAAGATTTAAATACGCTGTAACCAAATTTATATACTCTCTATTAGCGTTTTTATCTGCTTCATTTAAAGCTTCATTTGAGCTTTTTAAAACTTCTTCAAAAGGCTTCCATGATGCTTCTGTATATTCTTCTTCTTTTACATTTTCAACTTTTTCTATAAATTTTTTTAATGCATTAATGTTATTCATAATTTTCTCCTTCTCTTAATTAGGCTTTTTTCTAAGCAATAGAAATGCCATTGTTAAATTTGTATTAGTCTGGTTTACTGTTTCCTGATCCGCGCTAGGATCATCTAATACTTCTTTTGCTTTTGCTAACGCCGCTGCAAACTGCGACCAGCTTTCCTCCGTATAATCCTCTTCTTTTAAATCCTTATACTGATTGTATGTTTTTTGTAATTGCGATTTATCGCTGTCAATTACAATAATGCGCTGCCATTTTTTTATGTTTACAGGCAGATTAGTATAATCGCCTGTAACATCTTTCCAATCACCGCCGATTGCGATTTTTGGGTCCACGTCATTTTTTAATTCAATGACAATCCCAACCGGATACATACTGTCAAGCACATTTAATTTTGTTGCGATTTTTTCAACCAATGCCGTTAGCCCGTTTTTGTCCAAAAAGGAATTACCTGCAGCGTTAACAGCATAAGTTGAAATGTTTTTAGTGTTAGGAAACTTAAAAATATTTTTTAGAAATTTAGGCATTTGCAAGCCCTCCTTTCTACCCGACAATTTCATTCCAAAGCTGTGTTATTTCTTCTTCTGTAATTGCAGTTGGCTCTGGAACTGCTTCCCACGTATATACTCCAGCAGTTGCACCGGCTGTTAATACCTTTCCGGCGTTTGTTGTACCGTTTGCCGGTACGTGTTTATTACCGTCGCTGGTAGGGTGAGTATAGTTATTTAACCCTGCTAATTTTTGCTTTTCTGCTGTTGTATAATCTTCTGTAGATAGCTGTTTCCCGCTTACTTTATCTACTTTATTTACGATTTTACCGTCAACAATTGTCCCGACCTGTGCGGAAGTTTGAAACCCGCTATCGTTGGTTAGTTGTGAAACTTTAGTCGGTAGCTCACTTTTTAATGCATATTGTGACAAATCAATGCTTCTTGTACCTAACTTTTCATATTTATTATTAATCCATAAGTATTCGTCATATGCATTTTGTTCTTCCTCATCTTCATTAGCAACTAAATATAAAATACCTGCTTGTCCGCTTTCTGGTAACTCTGCTACTACTTTAGCCTCAAAACTTTTAATACCACTTACAGCTTGTGCGATTTCTTGAGTTACTGCAGTTTTTAAAGCATATGTACTTAAATCGATATTTACCGCTTTACTTCCGTCTGGAGTTAGCGGTGAACCGTTAACCTTAACTACTTTAATAGTTAACGGTTCTAATGTTGCTAACTTGTTTTTTTCTGTTGTTGTGTAGTCGTTTGTAGATAGCCCTTTTCCTGCTTCTTTAGCAACAAACGCCCCTGTTGCCCACGCTTTTATTTTTCCTGTAAAACTCGTTAAACCTGTTAAATCTAAAAATTTTGCCATATATTTTTTACATCCTCTCTTTTCCTATTCAAACAGACCTGCGATTTCATCTTCACTGATCACTTCATTACCTGCACCAGCTTCTAATTCGCCTATTTTCTGCTCAACTGTTTTTCCTTCGTTAAGCTGTACCGATTCCGCCATAACCAGCGGATAATTTCCGTTGTTTTTTGTGGAAAGTGTATTTACAACAACAACTCCACCCTCAATGCTTTGTGCCATATTACTTTACCTCCTTACTTAACTGTTACAGTCGTATTACCTAGACCGGCATTTACAGATTTATAGATGTCATAATTTTCTTTGTACCCGCTAGCATTAGTAAATTCGATAGTAGACACTTTAGTGAAACCACCGTCAAATCCACCGACGTTAAATGTACATGCACCGTAACGCGTTGGCAATGCGTAAAAAATATGCTGTCCTGCTGCTGCATCAACTGTAAATGTTTTTCCTTTGCTTCCCTGAAGACCTTTTGTTAAACCTAAAATAAATGCACTGTCGTAAGCACCGCTAGGCGCTGCTTTTGCTCCCCAATAAACTCCGTTTACAAATGTTATGCTTGTAGTTTTTGTAGCACTCGCATCTTTTTCATCTGTTACTTTTAAAGTATAAGTTTTGTTTGTAGTAATGTTTTGTCCGCTGTATGTCTTGCTCCTTGTTGTAAGCGGAGTAATGCTTTCACTGTCGATCATCATTTCTTTTGGATCTTTATTTAGCGCCCAATTCAAAATGACATCTGTTATCTTCGTACCCATCTCTACGGTGTTTTTGTTATTTGTGAAACTTGTTATTGCAATAGGTACGTATTCGAATTCGTCTCTAGTTACAAAATCTTTTTTTATCTGCTGCAGCATAAAATCTAAACCTGCGTAATCTAGTACTTTTAATTTTTCTGCCATAGCTTTTCCTCCTATTTTTCTAAAATTTCTTCTATTTCTTCAACTGCAATAGGATCAACACATCTTTCATGCGGTAATGTCGATTCTCCATCTTCATATGCAAGCTGTGTAACTCTCTCTTTAAAATAAGCTGAAAAATCTGTTTGACCGCTGTTATAGTTCCATAGATCCATAACCCCGCGCGTTACTGTTCCTATGCATTTTCTGCTTACTGCAACTTCTCTATCTACACCGGATGAAACCATGTATTCTATTACTTCTTCTATGTAGCTTTCAACAGTTGCATATTGATACAGAGGTGCGCCAATCATCTTTAAAATCTGTTCTGTAAACTGATAATCCATGCTGCCCTCCTTTAATTGAGCAGAGCCTATTTATTAGGCTTCTGCTCCTTTTTTGATTAAGATAACACCGTTTGTGTCAATTAATTTACCGTCTAAAATCATTAAGCAGCTGTTTTTGATTTCGTGTGTATCACGATCTTCCCACTTATCCACTTTCATTTGCATGTTTGAGTTGATAGCATAATCGCTCATTTTAGCAAATACAGCTACAACATCATTTGTAGTTGCTGTATCAAAAGATTTGATGCAGTCTTCTTCTACTTCTTCTACTGCTTTACCGCCGAATCGGTATTGTGTACCGTCTGCAATACCGTAATTTACACGACCGATCGGCTGCCCGTTTTTGTCAACCATGCCGTCAATGTATGCATCGAAAGTACCTGCACCCATATAAAAATCACCGTTTCTATAAGCTAGTGGAATTTTTGCAAATACTTTCTTTTTCCATGTTTCCCAGCTTGTAAATTCGCTTGGTTTTAAAGTAATTACCTGTGCTCCTTTAATTCTTGTATCTGTTAAAATGCCTTGCATTTGTCCGCTTCCTGTACCGTTGAAAACTCCTTTTTCAACCGCTGTTACAATAGCTTCGACAGCTAGAGGCGCGAACAGATCCTGAAACATTTTTAATGTCGTAACATTAACTAATAAAGTCTGTGAAATTTTGCACTCTAAACCAAAATAGCTGAATGATACTTTGTCATCTGCAGTTAGCTTTTGCGATTCAGCGCCTTTCCCTTCTGTAATCCATGTAGCTGTAGGCTTCAACGATACAACCGGAATTTCAATACCTCCCTGAACATTCAATTTGCGGATTTTTCCATAAATACCGCCTCTTTTTTCTAATTTAGTTACGATTTCATTTAAAATTGTTGTAGGGATAACTGCTCCTGTATCGCTTGTCATAGTGATTTGATTTGCTCTCGATTCAACATTGATAGGTACACCGCGGCATACATAATTCATAAATGCGGTACGGTATTCTACAGTGTCATATGGATCTGTCGCTTCATTGCCCTGCGGATTATTTCCTCTTAATCCGTATGAAGCTAAAGGATCAAACCCTCCTCGCTGTTCATTTGCTGGATTTTCTAATTTGCGTAGCTGTTCTTCTGCACCGGCAATTTGGCTATCCAATCCTGTAATAGCTTCACTTATCTGCTGTCTTTCTTCTAGTGTTTCTGCTGTTACAAGTGAAGCCTGTAAAGCTGATCTTTGCTCTTTAAATCCTTTTAATAATTCTTCTAAATATTTATCCATCTTATTACCTCTTTTCTTATTTTTTTGTGTACATTCTTATTAGTGCTGCTGTTTTAAAATCCCGTTTTTCCGGCTTTGGTTCTTTTTCTTTAGCGCTGTTTAATATTTCTTTAGCGTTTTCTAAATCGTCTTTATTTCTTGCTGAAATTTCCGTACCCTCATAGGCTGGGAAAGTTACAGCTGAAACCTCGAAAACTACTGCAATAGATTTAATTCGCCTTGTTGGATAATCGCTGTCTAGGTTTTCCCATTCTTCATCAGCAATTGAGAACATAAACGACATTCCAGAAATATCCCCGCGCAGTACTGCACTGTATAAGGCTCTTGCTTCATTGTTGTTTTCAACATCTAAGACAATAGTTACGCTTAATCCATCATCTTCAATTTTTAAACTCATTGTTGAATTAGGCTCACTAGCTCTATGTCGTGCTAGCGGTATTTTTGAAGTATCATGATTAACTAGAAACCTTACATCACTTAGATCTGTACCGTTTAAAGCGCCTCTTTCTATAACTTCTTCAAACCAGTACATATCTGTTCGCTGGTTGAATACAATCGGCTTTCCTGTCAAAATCTTTGTCCCGTTTTCACCTTCGCGTATTTCAAAAGGTGCATTTAACTGATAACTTCTTTTTAAAATTTCTTTTGCTTCCATCTGTTCACCCCTTTCATAGAAAAATAAAAGCCCGCTAAACTAGTTTTTTTAACTAATTCAGCAGGCTCTAAGGCTCAATATTAATATCTATATTCTTTTTGCATTTTTTACATTTAAATTCTATTCCCTCTGCTTTTGCATTATCTTTTACTTTAAAAAGTTTCTGCTTGCAGTGAGGGCAACAGTACCACCCGTTAATTATCATTTCTGTACCTCTTTTTCTTCTTTATTTTTAGTTTTAAGCTGATATTCTTTAGCAAACTCTACATCTACCCAATTCAGTGACTGTAGCCTTTTTCCTTCTAATTCCTTTAAAGGCGCAAAGCCAAACGATACACGTTTTTCATTTTCGTACAGTGTACCGGTAGGTGCTAATAAATTCACCATAGCGATTGTATCCTGCATGTTCGCAAAGATAAGCTCTTTAGGAAACAGCTTTATTTCATTTCTATAGCCGGTTGCTTCTCTTTTAGTAAAGATTGCCTTTGTAAACGTCTTAGAAATTCTAATAATATACGGTTCCAAACATAGCTGATACCAGCTTTCTAATATCTCTGTGCTTGCATTTCCTCTTAAAATTTCGATAGGCGTTTTCCAGTTTCTTAATATCTTATCATCAATAAATTTTAATGTAGCTTCATCTATAAGCTTAATATCTCTTTTAAACTGCACTATTTCAGCCTTGTTATCCATTCCCAAAATACCGCTGTCGCTGTTGTTAAGCTTATTTTCAAATTCCTTTATAGCTTTTTCCATTTTGCCATCATCAAGCATAGTGTTATATTTTACTATCCCATTGATTGCAAAACTGATATTTAAAGCTTTTCTAAGCCCCTGCAGCAAAGTATCATACAATCTTACTGTATCTAAAATAGGCTCATTGTTTGGCTGTCCAAACTCATTGCCACCCATTAAATCGTTTACAGTAAAATGGTTTTTTTGATGAATAACTAAATCGTATGGCAGCGTATTTTTATAACCGCTGGCAAACTCAAATTCTATATATAATTTACCGTCTGCAGCTTCTAAAAATGTTACCCTCGTAGGATTAAGCGGATATAGTGCTACAAGCTTACCGTTTTCATATTTCTTGTATACAAAACTGTTTTCATTTACCAATAGATTAAACATAAACTTGGACATAAAGTCCGGAAATGTCATAAGAGGGTTTGGATCATCCAAAACGCTCTGTATATCTCCTTCAACCGGTATATAGTCATAACCGGTTTTTCTTATATGCTTAGGCTCTAATTTAGTCATTTCGTCAATGATTGCATATATACACTGCAATACTACATCACTTGCATAAATGTTATTTCCAAACTGACTAAAAATTGGGAGCTGTCCGTTAAGCATTTTTGCATAAGTCAAATCCTGATTACTCGACTTGTCTTTCTCTTTAAAATTAAAGATATTGCTTATTGTTTCTTTTAAGCCCATATGCTCCCCCTTTCTATAAACTGTTCATAAATTCGGTTCTATATCTTCTCAGCATTTCATATGCAATAATCAAAGATACAGCCCCATCTATTCTTTTACCTTTTTTTCCTTTTACTTTAATCGGCATCTGGTGCCCTGTATCCCACAGCTGCACTGCGGTATTTTTTAAACACCAGCGATCGATAGGGTTATCATTCATATTAACTAATCCATCCTTTATATCTTTTTCAGCTAATTTCATAGGCAAACTCATAACATATCTATTTTGTATTACCATCTCGCATTCAAATTGGTATTCTTCCATGCGCTTGATAAATTCATTACTAAATTTCTGGTCATAGCCACATTTATAAAGCCTTAACCCGTACTCTTTATAAACTTCTGCAAACCAGTCGGCTATTTTAGAAATATCAACCTCGTTCCCTTCGTGAATCCTTAAAATTCCTTTCTGTGCCCATTCTTTGTATATGGCACCTTCTAATCTATCATCACTGTCAGTCAATTTGCTTTCAGGAATCCAATACATCTGGTAGATATATTTCGTTTTGTCTCCGGCTTTCATTAGAAGCAGTTTAGCGCTGCACATGTCGGTTGTTTCTGCTAAATCGACACCGCCTAGACATATTGCACCTCTAAAATCTTCTAAATCATATACCGCGCTATATGCTAAATCTTCTTCCATCAGCCATGAAGCACTGTTTGCAACTTTAAAATTAAAGTCCTTGCTAAGTGTCATGATTCTGTCTTTAGCGCTTGTTCTGGCTTCATCAACACGATCGCGCAAATAAGACCACTTTTTAATTGCACCAATTGAAGGATTAGCCTTTTCCCAATTAGGATTAATGCCTTCCGCGTTTGTTTCCCAAACTTCGCTTTCACTGTCCATGCTGTAGATCCAAGGAAGCTTTCTTTTAGAGCTCTCTGTTTCTACTTCATTCCTGATAATTTTCTGGTACTCCTCTTTTGTCTGGTCTAAAAAACCATTGTCTACAAGCCCTTCACTTCCAAACATGAATATTTTGTAGCTGTCTTTAGTAGAAGTAGACTGCTGGATAGGCTTATAAATCCCATCATCAAGCAGCGCCCATATTTCATCAATTCCCGCAAAATCAATGTTACGACCTTCCTTGTTACGTGAAGAATCGCTTAGCTTAAACATCTTATTGTTGTTTAATAAACATTTAATGCCTTTTTGATTTTTCCAAGTTCTAACCTGCTTAGGATCAATCATTAGCCTCATTGTATCTACCGCCTGATAGCATATATCTGCGATATTGTCATTTGTACCCGAACATACTATGTCGCTTCCGTCATTTCCTAGAAACAGCTCAGCCAGCATTAGCGCCGCAATTGTTTCCGTTTTACCGCATTTACGACTGATGATAAGCAGAATCTCCTGAAACCTGTCTACCCACTCACCACTGTCCAGCGATTTCATTTTGAAGCTGTAAGCAACTTCTATAAGTGCTTTCTGCCATAAAAGAAGTTTCATAGGTTTGCTATAAAATGGGGCTTTAGTAAGCTTTACAAATGTTTCTATAAAATCGATTCTTATGTATGCCTCTTTCACTTCGTAGCGATACTGCGGATCATGAAAATCTTTAATAAGATTATCCAGCTCCATGATTATTTCAAGACCTGCTTTTATCTCACCGCTTCTTATAGCCTCGCGATACCTGTATAAATAAGTATCTTCAAGCTTAATAGTTTTCATAATTGATGCTAGAATAAAAACTGTACCAGTTAAATGGAAGAACTAGCTAGTATATGATACAATGTCATAAGCTTAAATCAAAAATATAAAAGGGGTAT